>NZ_JAFNNZ010000003.1:0-283940 GCF_026536565.1 Gilliamella sp. B2923
CGCTTCTTTTAATCGGTCTATTAAGCCTAAGCGTAAATACCCTCGCACTCAAACTCACTTTTTATATTATGAGGCCTAGTCTCTAGGAAAATACCATAATGGACAATAAAAAAATCAATATTTAATAGATAACTCATCATTTCATTGTATTTTTTTATTGATAGGTTATATCGTTGCTACGCAAATAACTATAATGTCTTATAAGTTAGCAAAAGGTATTATAGTTAAAATTTATTGTGATCTAATTAATATTCGATGAGATTTTCAAACAATTTTTACTAAATATTTCAGCGGAAAATTTATCAAAAAACACTGGATTTGAATTCATATTCCCTGAAATAGATAGTAAGATTGGATAGAATTATTAAGCAGTGAAAGGGATCCCAAAAATCACGAGTATGCCTAAAATTATCCTTAAAAGGAGAATGTTTCCTGCTATCTGATATAAGCTGGCTTTTTACTAAAAAATTGCTAGTAAACAAAAAAACGGAATTTAACTATGCCCTATGCCAAATATGACGGAACAGATAAAATCTATAATGATAAAGAAGAGTTATTAAAGGAAACCGGTATTAGTATTCCTGATCCCATACTCCCTCCTAAAAAACTGGTTAAACTAACCGGTACTTTGACTGATTTTAAAGGTATGTTTTGTCAAGCTCCACTCTGTGATGGTGCTTATATGAGTAAAGAAGAAAGAAAAAAACGACAAGCAAAAATGCGCAGCGGAGCAGCGTTGGCAACGGTAGCAGGTAATACCACCGTAGCACTGGCAGCGCTTGGTCATGGTGATGATATTCATCGGAGTAACTATTTTGATGGGCAATATATTACAGCTAAATTAAATAATAATCTTATATTAAGAGGTTGGCTCGGTTTCTATCAATTTAAAGAAGGAGATGAGGTCGAAGTTGTGGCCGAAAAGCATGCTGACCATTATGAAGTATACGCAATGTTAAAACCCAGCGAACAAATAATCTCTATCATTCCTCCTTGTACAGGAGGGAGAAAGCAATCTTTAAAGGGTGAACTCTTACTCTATTTCATTGTATACATATTATTTACTCTTTGTATGGTTTATTTTTTTAGTTCGTTCACATTAGATAATCTGTTTCCGGCATTTACTGGTCTCGGAATATTATTTATCCCGGCAATTTTTATTACCTATAAAAGAGATATTGCAACTTATATAACACTGGCTGAGCGGATATTTACAACTTTGGGGTGGCAAAATGTTAAAAATATCGATTTAGTTTCAATGAGTAAACAGCAAGTCAAAAAACGAATTGAAGAAGGTAAATATTCCACTGAATATAATTGCAATTCAAATGATTATTATGAAAGACCTCCAAAATCAGGCGCTGGTTGGTATTTTTTCTATTACAATCCCGAAATTGTATGTAAAAAAACACCTAAAAAGCCGTCTAAAAAAATGGTAAAAGCTAAAAGAAAAAAATAGTTTTCTGAAAACGTATAGATTTAAAACATTTTTGTTACAACATAGATAAACGGAATTTAACTATGCCCTATGCCAAATATGATGGAACAGATAAAACCTATAAAGATAAAGAAGAGTTATTAAAAAAAACGGGTATTAGTATTTCTGATCCTATACTCCCTCCTAAAAAACTGGTTAAACTAACCGGTACTTTGACTGAATTCAAAGGAATATTTTGTTATGCACCATTGTTTGATGGTGCTTATATGAGCAAAGAAGAAAGAAAAAAACAATTAGTAAAAATACGTAAAGGAGCAGTGCTGGCAACCATAGCGGGTAATGGAACAACAGCTTTGGCAGCACTTAATAACGGTGACAAAATTCATAATAGCAACTATTTTAAAGCTCAGCATATTACAGCTAAATTGAATAATAATATCTGTTTGAAAGGTTGGCTTGGTTTTTATCAATTTAAAGAAGGGGATGAGGTCGAAGTTATAGCTGCTGACCATTATGAAGTATACGCAATGTTAATACCCAGCGAACAAATTATCTGACCCTATCCTAAATTTTGTGTATTTGGCAGTAAGAGGTGACGAGTCATTCTGTCACCAAATTCTATAATTAATCGATTCATCGCACTCTTCCAGTTTTGAATTGGCATTGTCCATTTTTTAGAAGCTTGTTGTATCGCTAAATAGATGACCTTTTTAACTGAGTCATCGGTCGGGAATACCTTTCTTTTCTTAATAGCATGACGAATAACACTATTTAAAGACTCTATTGCATTAGTGGTATAAATCGCTTTGCGAATATCCTGAGGATAAACAAAGAAGGTGCTGAGATTTTCCCAATGTCTGCGCCAGGATTGACCAATATACGGGTACTTATCATCCCAAATCTCCTCAAAATGAGCGAGTGCCTGCTCTTTTACTGAATCTGTCACTTTAGAAATCAGCGTTGGAGAGATATCAACATCATACATCTCTTTAAATGTGTTAGTAATTTCCCTTGTTGTCATACCTTTGGCATATAAAAAGAGAATTTGATGATTAATTTATCGATGCGTGTTTGATGCTTTTTAACTAGCTAAGGTTCAAAACTGCTTTCTCTATCTCGTAGAATGGCAAGCTCTAATTCACCATCATCAGTTATAACCGTTTTTTTACTACAACCGTTACGAGTATTGCTACCTGGTTTTTTCTGATGTTTTTCATGACTTAGATGCTGTGCCATTTCTTCATTTAACGCCGTTTCAATCACCAGTTTATTCATAAAGCCCGTTAATTGACCTAAATCTTCCAGAGTTTTTAGCCATTGGCGAGCGCTGCGGCCATTTCTCTTAGTTTTTTTCGTTCATTTTATATCTATCTATTTTTTCCCATTAGAGTAGTTCAAATATAGGCAAATACAAAAATTTATTTACAGGGTCTAAAAAATATTTAAAGATAGATTTTATATACGTCGATTATTCTTACTCTTTTCTCGATCCACTTCCCAACTTTTCACTTCAGTTATCGCACAATTATTAGTTTATGATGCATAAAACTAATTAATTTTTCATATAATCCGCTTTGTTTAGATTTCGAAACCTAAACAAAGAATATCCAATTAAATTGCTTTGGCAGTCAATAGGTAATTCAATTTAGAAATTTATTCTAAAATACAATGTTCACTGTCAAAAATAGCGATGACACAGATTTAGCTAATAAAGAGCCTTTATTTTCTCTAATAATGTTTTTAGTTCATTTACATTTTTATTTAATACAGTTTTCATGAGCTCATTAGGTAATTTTGAACTACCAGCACCAGTTACCATCACATAATCAGCAATTACATCCACTATATCGTCTTGAGCAATTAAGACCACACACACTCCCGCTACTCTAGTTTCTGATTTAATATTGTTAAAATTTATTTTACCTTGCATATCAATCAATGTTGAATAACTTTTGAATGAGTCATCGCCAAGGTTTTTATATTTTTCTATTAATTTGTATCTATCTATATCCCCACGTGAAACTTTCCCGATAGAACTTTCGCTATCATCTTTTGTAATTAATCCATTCATTTTTACTGTAAAATAATATGGAGTTGACTTGCAGATATCAGTTAAATATGCAGATATATCATTTTCAGTTAAATTAGAATCAGCAAAAACTAGAAACGGAAAAAACAACAAGACAAATATAACCTTTTTCATACCATCACCTTTATAATTAATTTAAGGCAATGGTATGTGATTTAACAAAACATATCAACGCTTGTTTAGCAGCCCCCGCTACTCATGTTGGATTTGAAGACGGATTGCTTTCAATTCATCGGGCATTCGTGTTGTAAATGGTTTGATTTCGCATACATTATGAATCAAAAGGAATCATGAAATGACTACAATCAAACCATTTCCAACAAGATTGCCATCAGATTTACGAAGTTATTTAGAAGAAAAAGCAAATGTAAATAAAAGAAGCTTGAATAATGAGTTAGTTGATAGACTTGAAGTTACTAGAGTTATTAAAAATATTACTCAAATAAATTTACGCGAAATTATATATGAAATTTTGATTCTTGAGCGTTATAAAAATGAGCTTAAAGCTATTACAAGCGAATATGGTAAATTAAGAGACTCCTACGTTGCGTAAAAAGCGAATTAGCTGAAGTATTTTCTTTATCTAGTGGTAAAAATGAAGAAATTGCAAGAATGAAAATGGAAAGAGCTTTAAATTAGATCACTTCTGGAGTGAAAAAGCTTAGAGCTATTTCCCCCCAAAAATATTAATGCCTGATATTAAAAACCCTCTTAGAGGGTTTGATTAAATATTTTATTCTTTCTTTATTTGATATCGCTTGTCATAATCTTCATAAACTAGCGCACCACCGTGTTTAGTTATCGCTAATACAGAAACATCAGAAAGTTTAAATGTCTGAGCTTTACCAGCTACTAACTGATACCAAGAATACGGAAGATAATGTTTAGCATCAGCCAAAACACCATGCACCACAATATCCTGATTTTTGTCTAAATCATTTTTGATTGTTATTTGAACAGAAGGTTCAAATTTAGAAAAAGAATTTTTTTGTTGTTGTTGAATTTTGCTTCTAAGATTGTCAGAAAGCAATACAATCATTCCTCCACCAAATCCTCCGTTTCGTATTTGTATATCCCCAGTTAGATCTTTACCGCCGACAGTTATAGGAATTTCAAATAATGCTTTCGAGTCCATTTTTTCACGATAGCATTCTATATATTTTGCGTCGGTAAAAATATTTGAAATTGCTTCTTTTGCATCTGTTACATCAGATGATTCCTTTCTTGAGTCTTTATAATCTGCGCAAGACATAACTTCAACAACAAGTTTCGACTGAATTGTTTTAGCGGTTTCGCTATTGACATCGCTCAAATTTACGGTTGGCGCTAGCTCAACCTTACAACCCGACAGTAATGCAACAGATATTAAGCCTATTAGTATTTTTTTCATTTATTATTCCTCATCCATTAAAAATGACAAAATAACAAATTGATCATACTTTTTCAAACATTCCGCCGTCGCAAACTAGTTAGCAATGCCAGTTTGTAACGTATAAATCTCCGTTATGCTCAATCGATATTCCCAACATTTTTGATTTGGTACTATCAAACGCCAACCCTGTTTTGCTCATTTCTCGTTTATAAAGTTCAGTTTGCTTAAGCTCCTTTTGCGATATTTTGAACAGCGCATCTTTTTTTGTAGCCAACTCTTTAGCTTTGTCGATTGCATTATGAAAAGCACCGATTAATTTTTTCCATACAATACTGCGGTAGCCGCCAACGTAATAAACCACATTCAATGAATATAATTTCGACCTAGTTTTATTTACGGCATTGAAATATACCATATATATATACCGTTTGCAGGTTGTCGTTATCTACCGTTTAAAATTGTACTAGGTGGGGTAAAAAACTCTAAAAATCCAGGCTGGAGAGACTTTTTTCGTTATCGGTCGTAACACGTCGTTGATGAAATGGCGTCCCCTACAGGATTCGAACCTGTGACCTACGGCTTAGAAGGCCGTTGCTCTATCCAGCTGAGCTAAGGAGACAAAGATATGATTTGTTGATTAGACGCAGAGTATTATATAAAGCTATTTCGATCCGTCAATGATTTTTAATCGTTTATCTGGTTAAACATACAAAATATCATCAATTTATTTTTTATTACACAATAAATTATATTTTCACAATTGTAGCTACTTTGAACAAAGTGCTTTTCGGATATTTATAATATATTTTTATATACCCATTAATCGATGATATTTGTTATAACCAGTAAAATTTAATTACTTCGCATTGGCAATTTGCGCTTTTAACATGGCGAGTCTGCTTTGCCCTTGTTGCATTTTCTTTTCTGGTGATAGTTCATTTCGTTGATCTTGCCACTCTAAATCATCTTGTGGAAGCTCCAATAAAAAACGGCTTGGTTCAACATATACCGTTTCGCCAAATTGTTTACGTTGGCGACTAAATGAAAAAGTGAGCTCTTGTTGAGCACGTGTAATACCAACATATGCAAGGCGACGTTCTTCTTCTATATTATCTTCATCGATGCTCGTTTGATGAGGTAACACCCCTTCAGACATTCCCACCAAATAAACATAAGGAAACTCTAAACCTTTTGAGGCATGCAAGGTCATTAATTGCACTTGATCAAGCTCTTCTTCCGTTTCATTTCGTTCCAACATATCACGTAACGTGAATCTGGCAACGGCTTGCTCCAAAGTCATTCCTTCATCAAGATCGTCACCATTTAGCATATCATTCAACCAGCTAACAAGCTGTTCCACGTTTCGCATACGCATTTGACCTGCTGTGGGTGAAGCAGATGTTTCATAGATCCAACTTTCATAGTGAATACCATGCAACAGCTCATGGATAGCTTCCATTGGTTCTGATTGTGATTTTCGAATTAAACTGTCAAACCACTGAATAAACTGTTGTAATGACTCCATGCGTTTACCAGATAATAACTCTGTCAGTCCCATATCATGGCTTGCTTGATATAAACTCACTGCCCTATGATTTGCCCACTCGCCAAGCTTTTGAACAGTGACCGGGCCAATTTCACGTTTAGGGGTATTAATGATACGGATAAAAGCATTATCATCGTCGGGGTTGGTTAATAAACGTAGATAAGCCATGAGATCTTTAATTTCAGTTCGAGCAAAAAACGAAGTCCCTCCCGATATTCGGTAAGGAATGCGATACTGCATCAACATTTTTTCAATTAATCGAGCTTGATGATTACCGCGATAAAGAATCGCATATTGCCCAAATTGACTATTATTGGCAAAGCGATGGCCAATTAAATCATTTACGACTTTTTCAGCTTCATGTTCTTCATTATCGGCAGAAATTACTTTGAGCGCTTCACCATATCCTAATTCTGAAAAAAGTTTTTTTTCAAAAATATGGTGATTGTTTTCGATAAGAATATTGGCAACTTTTAATATACGGCCTGAAGAACGATAATTCTGCTCTAACTTAATGACTTCAAGAGTGGGAAAATCTTGCTTAAGTAAGACTAAATTTTTAGGACGAGCACCTCGCCAAGAATAGATAGACTGATCATCATCACCAACCACAGTAAACTTAGCGCGATCACCGACTAATAACTTTATAAATTCATACTGGCTGGTATTCGTATCTTGATATTCATCGACCAATAAATACCGAATTCGGGTTTGCCATTTATCCCGTACCTCTTCATTATTTTTTAATAGCAAAGTTGGGAGTAAAATGAGATCATCAAAATCAAGAATACTACAAGCTTTCAATTGTTTTTCATAGAGTTGATAACAGTGAGCAAACAATTTTTCTTTATTGGTCTGTGCTCTTGCCATAGCAACAGTTGCATCAACAATATCATTTTTCCAATTTGAAATTGTTGAACGCAATTGATTGATAAGATCTTTATCACCTTCTAACCATTGCTGAGTAAGCTCAGTGAGCAATGCAGTCTGGTCATGATCATCAAATAACGAAAAGTTAGCTTTTATACCAAGATGTTTATATTCACGTCGAACGATATCAAGACCTAACGTATGAAATGTCGATATTTTTAGCCCTCTTGCTTCTTGTTTACTTAAAGAATGGCTAATACGCTCTTTCATTTCTCGAGCAGCTTTGTTGGTAAAAGTTACCGCAACAATTTGACGAGGCAAATACTCTTTTACACGAATCAGATAAGCTATTTTATTGATGATAACCCGAGTTTTTCCAGAGCCAGCACCGGCTAAAACCAGACAAGGCCCGGAAACATATTCAACCGCTTGTTGTTGACTTGAATTTAAACGCACAGTATCAAAACCATAATGAAAATTGCCCGATAGTATATACCGATTCGTAATCAGCGCGCAATTACGCACTGAAATTAGAACATTTAAAAAATCTTTTATTGGATAAAAGTTAAAGCCTGTTCAATAATTTCTAATCCGGCACCCTTTTTGTGCGCATTTTCGCTAAGATAACGCCGCCATTGTTTTGCGCCTTTCCTTCCATTAAATATGCCTAATGTATGACGCATAATATGATTTAACTGAGCGCCTTGTACAAGCTGTTTTTCAATATATGGATAAAGAGCTAAAATGGCTGATTTAGCGTCAATAATTGGCGTTTGTAGGCCGAAAATTTGCGAGTCTATTTGGGTTAGTAAAAGAGGATTTTGATATGCTTCTCGCCCTATCATTACCCCGTCAACATAATTTAAGTGCTGTTTTATTTCATCAATCGTTTTGATTCCACCATTAATGGCGATAGTTAAATGAGGATAATCTCGTTTAAGCTGATAAACACGCTCATAATCGAGTGGTGGCACTTCACGATTTTCTTTTGGGCTTAACCCTGACAACCAAGCTTTGCGGGCATGTACAATAAAAGTATTGGTGTAACTCGATACTTGTTCAATAAATTGACATAAAAAATCATAACTGTCTAATTCATCGATACCAATTCGGGTTTTAACTGTGACTGGGATATCAACTTGTGCTTGCATTGCCGCTACGCAATCAGCAACCAATTTTGGCTTAGCCATTAAACAAGCACCAAACATACCATTTTGGACGCGATCTGAAGGACATCCAACGTTTAAATTGATTTCATCATAACCACGTTGCTCAGCTAATTTAGCACATTTTGCCAGCGCTATTGGATCGCTCCCACCTAATTGTAAACAGACTGGATGTTCCTGAGAATTAAACTCTAAATAATCACCTTTACCAAACAAAATCGCACCTGTGGTCACCATTTCAGTGTAAAGCAAAGTTTGTTTCGTTAAGATTCGATGAAAATATCGACAATGCTTATCAGTTAAATCGAGCATTGGGGCTATAGAAAATTTATTTAAGGTTGAATTCATTGATACACCAGTGTTTTATGCTGTTTTAAGTGATTTTTAAATAATATTATTTTGGGTTATTTTATCGCATTTTGTTATATTTTTTCATTATCAGGATCCCACACCGGATCCCATGACGATAGGACAAAAATAATTTTGGTTTAAAGCTATGGCTCATTATATCATAGAAAAAGAGGGCAATTATATGCTTGTTCGTTTGCTCGGTGAAGCATGGTCTATTCTGCAATCACAACTAAAAAATCAAAAATTTATATTTCCGTTTATTTCTAGCTCAATTACTGCTGGCTTTCAACGTGTCTGAAACAGTTTAGGAAAAGCTAATTAAAGATATCACGATCTATGACAAGAAGATGCCAGGCAATTACTTGAGAAAAGTTTTTCAATTGAGGAAGTGGCGCAGATTACCGAACACAGAAATTTATTTGCTGATAAATATTGTTAGCGTGGATTTTTAAATTGATGATGTTGTTTGGTGTGTAAAACCTGAAGCCTTTCAACTGTTCGATATGAACATTCGTTTACTCCCTGTTGGATTTACTGTTGTAGTCCCAGTGAGATTGTATTGGGGCATTGTGGTGCTACTTTCGGCATAAAATGATTACAAAGGTGATCAAAACATTCTATCTGATATTGTGCTAATTTCGCTCTAATTTATGGCTTTGTTCGATTAGCTTCAATACTTTTAAATGGTTTTCGAAATTTATGTTTAGGGATTAGGATTTAAATTGCTGTTTAATTATTGATGAACGTGTTGATTCATCAATAATTAAACAACTCGTTATAGAACGAGTTTTATTCAGATTCGGCGCTACTTGGCGGCGGCAAAGACTCGTTATAATCATCCGACTTAGTTTCAATAGGGTCGGAAATACCTTGTCTATTCATCTCTTCAAGAGTTTGAGAACCCTCTAAAGCTGATGTTTTAATATCAGTTACGATACCCATTTGGTCGAAATAAATAGAATAAGTAATTTGACTTAATTCGCCATGTTGAGGTTGTTGACGGAAAACATAGTACCAAATATTATCCCCAAAAACTGAAGTTAACATTGGTGATCCCATTATAAAAACAACTTGATCTTTAGACTGACCAACTTGTAATAAATCAATGGCTTCTTTAGTTACATAATTACCTTGGTTAATATCCGGGCGATATACCCAGCGATCAACCACAGAACAACCAGTTAAAAATATACTAGTGACAATTGCAAGTGCGGTAAATTTACGAAACGGCATCTAACATAATCCATCTAAAATAAAATATAACCATATTATCGCCGATATTTTAGCTAAGCGCTAGCCAAAATAATAAATTCTTTCATAATTATGTAATCGTAAAGTAATTCCAGCCTGGAAATAATCATGATGACTTGACAATTAAACTCGCATCAAACACTTTAATAGCTTATTATTGATAAACACCACAATTCAACTTTTAAAAAGGTAAAAAATGAAATTAGAATCGATTGAGCAAAAAGCAAGTTATGCTATCGGGCTTCAAATTGGGCAACAATTAAAAGAATCCGGTTTAAAAAATCTGGATTTAGATGCATTAAAATTAGCGATGCAAGATGTTTTGGCAGGAAATCAACCAGCATTACCATTACAAGAATTACATGATGCATTGCGTCATATTCATGAGCAAGCTGCTAAAGAAAAAGCGCAACAAGCGGAAAAAAATGCTCAAGCGGGTAAAGATTTTCTAGCAGATAATCTGAAAAAAGCAGGCGTTAAGTCCACTGAATCAGGTTTACAATATGAAATTATTACCGAAGGTAGTGGCGCAATACCGAAAGCAACCGATCGCGTGCAAGTCCATTATACCGGACAGTTAATTGACGGCACTGTATTTGACAGCTCAGTCCAACGTGGACAACCAGCTGAATTCCCGGTTAATGGCGTTATTCAAGGGTGGGTTGAAGCATTACAACTTATGCCAGAGGGATCAAAATGGCGATTATATATTCCACAAGAATTAGCTTACGGCGCCCAAGGTGCGGGTGCATCTATTGCGCCATATAGCACATTAATTTTCGATGTTGAATTATTGAAAGTGCTTTAAAAAAAATTGGGCGCATTACTGCGTCCAATTTTATAAGCATCTGCCGTTAAGCAAGCAAATAAGCATTATTCACAGCAATTAGTCATAGAAAACATACCATATAAAAAATAAAAAACAGCGACACCAATTATTATAAGCAAACCCTGTTAATCAATATTCATTTATTGCCCCAATTTGATGACCAAAAATACTAACATAACAAGCAAAACAATAATTTTTATCCCTTAAAACATAGCAGCAACTGGCTCAGAAAGTGACAATGCCCATACTAAACCACTTAATATACCAGCGTAACTATTACCATTTAATTTAATCAGCACTGATGCCATAAAAGCTAGCCTTTTAGCTTTAATAGATAATAAATAAAATATTTTTTCCAGCAGTTGAGATAAATAGCCTAAAGTTAACCGACTAAAAATAGCAGCAACATTGAGCAAAAATACGCCATATTTAATACAGTTAAACGATTAAAAGTATATCAATTTAAACTTACGCAGTGTATAACTCGGCTAATTTCAGCTATAATTGCTGCTTTTCGACAATGATAAAAGTGTAAGGAAAGAGATATGTCAACAAACATGATTCGAATCGCCATTGCGGGTGCAGGTGGCAAAATGGGGCGCCAGCTTATCCAGTCAGTCTCCCAAATAGCCGGAGTGGAATTAGGTGCTGCATTTGAACGCAAAGGTTCTTCACTAATAGGAAGTGATGCAGGAGAACTTGCCGGTATTGGCGTTTGTGGCATAACGATTACTGATGAACTTGAACAAGCAAAAGACCAGTTTGATGTATTAATCGATTTTACTCGTCCGGAAGGCACGCTTGCACACTTAGCATTTTGTATTGAAAATAAAAAAATGATGATTATCGGTACGACAGGTTTTGATGATGCCGGAAAACAAGCAATTGTTGCAGCGTCAAAAAAAATTGGGATCGTTTTTGCGGCAAACTTCAGTGTCGGCGTCAATTTAGTCTTAAAACTGCTTGAAAAAGCCGCAAAAATTATGGGCGATTACAGTGATATCGAAATTGTTGAAGCACACCATAGACACAAAGTCGATGCGCCTTCAGGAACAGCGCTTGCTATGGGGGAATCGATTGCTGAAGCATTAAATTTTGATTTAAAAGATCGTGCAGTCTATTGCCGTCAAGGACATACCGGTGAAAGACCTAAAGGCGCCATTGGATTTGCAACAATTCGAGCAGGTGACATTGTTGGTGAACATACAGCCATTTTTGCCGATATCGGTGAACGTGTCGAAATCACCCATAAAGCTTCGAGCCGGATGACATTTTCTAATGGCGCTGTTCGAGCGGCATTATGGCTTGCCAAGCAACCGGTTGGCTTATATGACATGCGTGACGTACTTAATTTAAATAATTTATAATATTAAGCCATGTCTGATGAGTACTGGATGCAACACGCAATCAAGCTTGCTAATTATGCCGAATCTATTGGAGAGATCCCTGTCGGTGCAGTGATTGTTGATGAGAATAATCAAATTATTGGTGAAGGTTTTAATCAACCCATTTCAAAGCACAACCCTACTGCACATGCAGAGATGATTGCTATTGCACAAGCCGGCGAGTTTTTAAAAAATTACCGTCTGGTCAATACGACACTTTATGTCACGCTTGAGCCTTGTATTATGTGTGCTGGTGCAATTATCCATAGCCGTATTAAACGGGTAGTATATGGTGCGAGTGACTTGAAAACGGGGGCTGCCGGCTCCTTCACTAACATTTTATCACACGAAGGTATTAACCATTTTGCTCAGGTTACAGGTGGTGTGTTGGCACAAGAGTGTAGCACATTGCTAAGTAATTTTTTCAAAAAGCGTCGGCAACAAAAGAAGTTACTTAAAATAGATTGTAAAAAAGTTTCAGATTAAGTATACGTTTAAGTAGGAAGTCTAAAGATGATTTTCTAATCGACATTAATTAAATAAGCTTACTTATTCTTTTTATCAGGTAAAATTGTTAAAATCATACCTAATTTTAAAATATCAACTTGAGTTATTAGTAATGAAGAAACACACATTGGAAATGATGATATCAGCGGAAGATATACAAAAACGCATCATCGAACTAGGTCAGCAAATTAGTCAAGATTATGCGCATAGTCAAAATGAACTTATTTTAGTTGGCTTACTACGTGGGTCATTTATTTTTATGGCCGATCTTAGCCGAGCAATTACTGTCGGTCACGAAGTCGATTTTATGACAGCCTCGAGCTATGGCAATGCGGTAATCAGTAATCGAGATGTCAAAATATTAAAAGATTTGGATGAAGATATTCGTGATAAAGATGTGTTAATTGTTGAAGATATTATTGATACAGGTAATACTTTAAGTAAGGTGCTGGCGATATTAAAGTTACGTCACCCACGCAGCATTGAAATTTGTACGCTATTAGATAAGCCGTCACGCCGTGAGGTTTCTGTACCGGTTAAATATATCGGCTTTTCTATTCCAGATGAGTTTGTAGTTGGTTATGGCATTGATTACGCGCAACACTACCGTCATTTACCTTATATTGGTCATGTAACATTACTTGAATCTTAAAATTATCGAGGTGCCTGTGTCACGATTGTCCGGTTCATTGTGTTTACTTTTAGCGATAACCACAGCATCAAGTTATGCTGATATGAAGTTATCTATCAAAGGATTATCCGGCGAACTTGAAGATAATGTTGATGCTCGCATTTCATTAATTACCCCAGATAAAATCGATAATACTCCTAATTTCAAACGTTATTTTGAAAGTGAAACCAAAAAAGCGTTACGAGCTTTAGGTTATTATTCGCCAACTTTTCGATATGATAATCAGGATCCTAAAGTATTAGTTGTGCACGTCTCACCCGGTGAGCCGGTTAAGATTGAAAAACTCAATGTAAACATTACCGGTGAAGGACAAAATGATGCCGATTTTCAAGCTTTATTATCACAAGACTTACCTAAAATTGGCGATACATTAAATCACGGCGTTTATGAATCGTTCAAAAAAAGTTTACAAAGTATATCACTTAAAAAAGGCTATTTTGATGCCGATATGACCAAACATCAATTAGCTGTTGCCGATATGTATCATCAAGCATTCTGGAACATTGATTTCAACACCGGACAGCGTTACAAATTTGGTAAAGTCAATTTTCATGATGCCAAAATTCGAAAAGATTATTTAGATAACATCGTCCCATTTAAAGAAGGCGAAGCATATACTGCTGAGCAATTATCCTTGTTGAATCGACGTCTGGCATCAACCAACTGGTTCAACTCAGTGGTAGTTTCTCCGGATTTTCCACATCTTACGGCTGATAAAGCCCTACCCATTGATGTTGTCACCACACCACGCAAAAAAAATTCAATGGATTTAGGTCTTGGATTTTCAACCGACAATGGCGTACATGGAAAAATTGGTTGGAATAAACCTTGGATAAATAGTAGAGGGCAAAGTTTTCAAAGCAATCTATCACTTTCATCCCCGGAACAACTCATTACCATGAGTTATAAAATTCCACTTAAAAAATCGCCGCTCGAACAGTATTATACAATTCAAGGTGGATATAAAAAGATTGATAATAATGACACCTACTCACGCTCCTACACTTTTGGAGCACTGCGAAACTGGGATAATTTCAAAGGTTGGCAAACCGCCTTGGGTTTTAATCTATTAAGAGACGATTTTACACAAGGTGACTCAAGTTTTAGAACATTTCTTTATTACCCTTCCCTCAGTATTTCTCGCATCCGTACAGACGGTAATTTATTAGCAATGTGGGGAGATTCCCAACGTTACTCCATCGAATTAGCATCCGAGTCACTTGGCTCAGATATTAATTTAGTTCGATTTCAAGCCCAACAAACTTGGATTCGATCCTTAAAACAATCACACCGATTTATTGCAAGAGGTAACTTTGGCATAATACAAGCTAGCAATTTTGATAGAGTACCACCTTCATTTAGATTCTTTGCTGGTGGTGATCGCAGTATTCGTGGCTATAGTTACCAATCCATTTCTCCTGAAGACAAGAAAGGCAAATTAAAAGGGGCATCGAAGCTCATCACTGGCTCAGCCGAATACCAATACAATTTTACCGGCGCATGGTGGGGAGCGATGTTCATTGATACCGGTGAAGCGATCGATAAAGTCGATAAAGCGAAATTTTATACCGGTAGTGGTGTTGGCGTCCGCTGGGCTTCCCCTGTTGGCCCAATAAAAGTCGATTTAGCAACACCATTGAATAGAAAAGACACTGGCTCAATACATCTTTATATTGGTTTAGGAAGTGAATTATAATATGGCTAAAAATCCAATAAGAGTAAAGAAAGCTAACAAAATAAGAAAAAGACGCAAATGGAAAAAACGTAGTATTATTCTACTTTCCATTTTTGTTTTTCTTATTACCTTCATTATTTCAATCATTTACACCAGTTTAGGGGTAAAGCTGACAACGTTTGTGCTAAATAAATTCCTTCCGGAGCTTAAAATAGCGCAAATTGAAGGAACATTTCATGATCTGCATATCAAAGGTTTAACCCTTGAACTACCGGGTATCTATGTTAACGTCGATGATGCAACGTTTAAATTATCCGGTTTATGTTTACTGCAAACTAAGATATGTGTCGATCAATTTAACGCAAGTGACGTAACGGTATCGATAGACACCGATAAACTTGAATTATCACCCGATGAACCTATTCCGGAAAAGCGTGAAATTATCAAAACACCTTTACCAATAGAGCTTAAAAAAACCCATTTAACCAATATCAAAGTCAATGTAAATGATATGCAGTTTGGCATGTCAGATTTTACCGGTAATGGCAGATGGGTAAATGAAAAAATCTATGTATTTCCTTCCGTAGCAAAAGATTTAAGTGCAGTCTTTGCCGATAATCCGGCATTACCTCCTGCAACGCTATCGCAGCAAAATGCATTACCACTTAACGAACAAATTAATCAAATATTTAACCAGCCGTTAATTAGTTCACTTCCTCAAGTCAGTATTCCATTAGATTTTAATGTTATGAGCTTAAGCGGGAACAACTGGTTACTGCATATCGGTGGACAAGATTACCGTTTTAATAACGTCACCATTCAAACGGATATGGTTGACAACCATATCATGGTCAAAAAAGTCGATACCGATGTCTTAACGCCTTATGCTAATGGGCATGCATTTATCACTGGCGATATAACACTTGGCGATGATTGGCCACTTAAAGCATTAATCAAAGCTGATACAGAACAAAATCATTTAAATAGTCAGATTGCTGGTCATTTACTTGGTCAACTCGATACCAATACACAAATAGAAGGCTTGAATCAAATAAAATTAAATGGCCATATCAATTTTATTGAGAAATATTTACCGGTAATGGCTAAAGTAACCGGTAATCATATTCAGTGGCCAATTGAAGGTAAAGCACAATATCAATTAAATCAGTTTGATTTTGGCATTGACGGCAATGTCCAACAATATACTTTAGCAGCTAAAGCCGCTGTCGAAGGTGAAAACCTACCCGACACAAGTTTTGATATTGCCGGTAATGGTACTAATCAATCCGCTACCTTCGATCATGCGAATATTAAATTGCCACAAGGTGAAGTTACTGCATCTGGTCAGATTGATTGGCAACAGGCGTTGAAATGGGATGCAAATGTCCAAATAAATAATGTTGATTTAACCAAACAATACCCGACCTACCCTATTCGCATTGCCGGTCAAGTTAAAACCAACGGTATGTTAGCTGGTGATACATGGCAATTAAATCTGCCACAATTGCAATTAAAAGGCAGTATTAAACAAGCACCTTTTACCGCTAGTGGTGATATTTTTGCCAACTCAAATAATGCCATATCTGCCAACAATTTAGCAATAAATTGGGGCAAAAATCAGATCAATATCGATGGCTCATCAGATAAAGGCAATTTAAATGCTAAACTGAACTTGGCGTCATTATCGCTTTTGGTAGATGATATCAACGGCTCAATCGAAGGCAACATAAAAATGAGTGGTACCGCCACTGCGCCAATGATTACGACCAACTTAAATGTTAATAGCTTAAGTTTAAATAATCTATCTGTTGCTAAAGCTAACCTTATCGGTAAAGTACAATATCAAAATCAGATTAGTGGTGAGATAAAACTACTGGGACAAGGCATTGAACTCGCCAATGAAACGATCAAAAAAGCCACTATCGAACTTTCAGGGAATGAAAGCCGGCACATATTAACCGTCGATCTTAACGGAACGCCAGCATCATTTTCCACCTCATTAACCGGTCAAATTAATCATGAACGCACTAAATGGACAGGCGATCTACCACAGGCTTTATTAAAGTTAGGCGATAACAATCAGTGGCATTTAACCCATACATTACCGCTATCTTATGATTTAACTAAACAGGTACCTACAATTGGCGCGCATTGTTGGCGAAACAACAATTCAACAATCTGTCTGGATAAACCATTAATCATCGCCCCTAACACCGATACAAGTATTACTCTTAAAGATATCGACTTAACTCGATTACCCATCCCGAATGACGGTGAAACCAAATTAGAAGGCTATATCAATGGCACGGTAAAAATTAATTTTAGCAACAGTAGTTCCATACCGAATATCAAAGCCAACATCAACAGCAATAAAGTTTTTGTTAAGCAAATGATTACCAATCAAGCACTACCTATCCCTTTTAATCTGTTTAACATCAATGCTGAATTTAATGAACAACAAGCGAAAGTCGATTGGAATTTTGGGTTAAATCAACTAGGTAAAATCAGTGGTGATCTCACTATTAGCGACCCGATGCAACAAAAAAGGCTTAGTGGTCAATTAGCGATTAATAATTTGGCTTTGGCGATTATAAACCCGCTACTTGATAAAAATGATTATGCCAAAGGTGCCATTAATGGCGTTGTTAAATTTTCCGGAACACTTAATGATCCTTACTTAAATGGTGGAATTAACTTAAAACATATCGAAATCAAATCCAGCCAACTACCTGTCGATGTTAAATCCGCTATTGTTGATATCGACTTTAACGGCAAATCATCAACCTTAAAAGGTCACTTAACCACAAAAGCAGGTAACATTAATCTTAATGGTCAAGCCAGTTGGAACACTTTGAATAAATGGCAAGCAAGCTTAGTTGTCAACGGTGCGGCTATGGAAGTGACCGTACCGCCAATGATTGTAATGACTGTCATACCAGATATAAAAATCAATGCTAATCAAGACGAGTTAACTTTACTAGGAAAGGTGACCATTCCTAAAGGAAAAATCACGGTTGAATCACTGCCACCGTCAAGTATTGATGTTTCACCGGATGAAGTCATGCTGGATAAAAACTATAAGCAAATCGAACCACAAAAATTTGGTATGAAAATTAATAGTCATCTTGAAATCAACATTGGCGATAAAGTAACCGTCGATGCCTTTGGTTTAAATGCCTCGTTAAAAGGCAATTTAATTGCAACCCAAACCAATAAAGGTTTAGATTTACATGGTGAAATATTAGTTCCAACTGGTCGCTTTCATGCTTATGGGCAAGATTTGATTATCCGCAAAGGTATTATTACCTTCTCAGGCCCAACTGATCAAGCTATGCTAGAAATTGAGGCAATCCGTAATCCCGACTCTATGGACAATAATAATATCACTGCCGGAATACGCGTGACCGGCACTTCAGAAGATCCTAAAATTGAGGTCTTTTCCGATCCGTCCATGTCTCAACAAGAAGCCTTATCTTATTTGGTTCGAGGACAAGGGCTTGATAGCTCAGATCAAAGTGATAACGATATGATGACCGCATTATTAGTTGGTTTCGGAACTGCCAAAACAGGTAAGTTTATCGGTGATATTGGTAATGCATTTGGCATTAAAAATCTTTCGTTAGATACGCAAGGCGCAGGAAACAACTCCAAAGTTGTGGTGAGTGGTTATATTTTACCTAATTTACAACTTAAATATGGTGTTGGAATCTTTGATTCACTGGCAATATTTACTTTAAGATATAGACTTCTGCCTAGCTTATATTTAGAGGCGGCCTCGGGTCTTGCTCAAACATTGGATTTAATTTATCAATTTGATTTTTAACTCAGTAAAAATCAAATTTTAGTCAATTTTGAAAGTATACTTGGGATTGGTTGGACTGAAGATAAATGTTTTATCATTCAATCAAAAACATAGGCAAATCACAATTATTTACTATTATCTAAAACCCCATTAAACATGGGGTTTTAGAAGAATCCTAGTTACTAATTTTCTCTTTAAAATTGGTATAGGACATTCCTCGCTTAATAGCAGCTTCTCTTATTTGGCTACAAGGATAACTGTCTTTAATATTTTGATTTAATTCAATTCTCTTTGACCAGTCATCAACGGTAGAATCAATAGCCACGACTTTATCAACGCATGCATTATAGGTACTGATAAATTCCGCTTGATTATCAACAAAAAATTTCACAACTTCCTGATTTTGTTTTGCCCAAGCTTTTTGCCAGCTACTTCTACAAACTGATGAAAATCTCAAATCATCAGAACAATAAATAGATTCCTTTTCTTCAATGGTTTTGAGATCATCATTTGCTAATTCAGTTGCAGCCTTTTCTTCTAATGCTTGTTCAGCTACACGACAGTTAGATTTCGTTCTAGAATCGAGCTTACATAAAGACAGCATTTCACCTTTGATTTCATCAAATGATAACTGTTTTAACTGATCTTTACCCTCTTGAGCCTTTTCATCATAAATAATCTTCCAAGCTTGACATTTAGCACTACTAGTTCCAAACGTAAATTCTTGGCATTCATCATCCTTCAAATATTCGTTTATAGTTTGTTGCCAAGTAAGTCCTTCTGTTTCTTTTACTATAATGGCCTTCGCTGCATCTAGTGCTTGTTGCTTCTCTGCTTCCTCACGCTCTCTTTCCAATTGCGCCTTTAACTTTTTATCGTTGATAATTGCGTTTTTTGCAGCAATGCATTGTTCATCATTGATTAATTTATCATATGCTTTGCGATCCCCTTCTAACTGAGCTTTACTTATTCCATTGGAACACTCTTCTCTTTTTGCTTCAGCAGCATCGAGATTTTTTGAATAATACTCATAATCTTTTTTCTCACAACCGGCCAAACTTAATGCTATAGCAACAACAAATACAACTGTATTTAATATTTTCATCTTAACTCCTTATTATTTATTAATAATTAAGCTCAATTTATATTCCATTAATGATAAATGTTTATTTAAAATCGCAATATTGGCTAAGTTTACCGTAATTTCCGTAATCGTTATAGCATATTTTATAAAGACTTAACGCCAACTAACATTTCACGTTTTATACCAAAACCTTTACGCTTTAATACTTGAAAACCTGCATTGGTTAAATTACGGCGCACAAAACCTGCTGAAGTAAAAGTTGCAAAAGTTCCCGCTGGTCGGGTTAATTTAAAACAATCTTGAAATAAATGTTGTGACCACATATCAGGATTTTTTGCTGGTGAAAAACCGTCAAAAAACCATGCATCAACAAGTATATTAAATTTTGATAAGAAATCAGGATAGGCGCTAATATCATCATAACAAATCGCTAAACTGATATTCGCCTCAATCGGCTCAGATTGAAATAAATAAGATCTTAACTGCTTAGCAAGTAAGGCTAACGTGTCATCATCTATCACATTTTCATGCATTTGCAGCATCTCTTGTGCTGATAATGGATATTTTTCTACACTGAAAAATTTCAATTGTTGAAGAATGTGATTAGGATATTGTCTTTTAAACGCTAAAAACGCTTTGGATAGTACCAAAAAACTCAAGCCAGAACCAAAACCGGTTTCGCCAACAATAAATGTATCAGACTGATGCGTTAAAAAGCGTTCAACTAAATTATTTCCTTCAACAAAAACATAGTTTGTTTCGGCTACTGCGCCACGGGTATTAAAATAGACATCATTAAAATGTGTCGAAATTGCGGTTTGGTTTTCATCCCAAATAATTGTTGATTTTAGCATAACCGTCCTTTTAGCTGTTATCGGTAGCGGAAACTGTATATTGATGCTGATTACGTATATAATACGCTAAGTTAACTTATGAGGTAAATTATGGTTTTTCTTTTTCGCTTAATTAGTGTTGTCATCTTAGGAGTGATAATCTGTGTTTTAGGTATTATTTTTTGCCTGTTTAATCCACGTAATCCAAAAAATGTCGCACGCTTTGCGCATCTATTTAGCTTTTTTTTCAAGCCCATTTTGGGCGTTAAAGTTGAAACCCGCCAATATTCCAATATCCAAAACATGGGAAGCTGTGTATTTATTGCCAATCATCAAAATAATTATGACATGATTGTTGCCGCTGACATCGTTCAACCGAAAACCGTCACCGTTGGGAAAAAGAGTTTGGCATGGATCCCATTTTTTGGGCAACTTTATTATCTAACCGGAAATATTTTAATTGATCGTAATAATAAATCTAAAGCGCACGATACCATTAGCCAAGTGGTAAAAGAGATCAATAATCGAGGCATATCTATCTGGATGTTTCCGGAAGGGACCCGAAGTCAAGGTCGAGGATTGTTACCTTTTAAAACAGGCGCATTTAAAGCCGCTATAGCCGCAGGTGTACCTATTGTGCCAATCTGTGTGTCGGATACCAATTCAATTAAACTCAATCGTTTAAATAATGGACATGTGATTGTTGAGATGCTTGATCCGATTGAAACCAAAAACCTTCAAAAAGACGATACTCGTGCCTTAATGGAACAGTGTTATCAATTAATGTCTGAAAAATTATCGCAAATCAATGCGCAAGTACAAAAGCTGAATAATCAAAACTAACGTATGAATAAGCAAGATCGAAATTTTGACGATATCAGTGCTAAATTCGCACAAAATATTTATGGTACAACTAAAGGTAAAATACGTGAGGCGATAGTCTGGCAAGAACTTGAACAGATCTTAGCAGACTGTAGTGTTAAAAAACCATTAAAGATCCTTGATGCTGGTGGTGGGCAGGGACAAATTGCTTGTAAGCTTGCCAGACTGGGGCATCAAATTACCTTGTGTGACATTTCAGCGCAGATGCTTGAACAGACAAAACAAACCGCGATAGCGGAAAACTTACCGATAACGTGTATACATAGTGCCATACAAACGCTTGACCAAGTGACAGATGAACAATTTGATCTAGTGATTTGCCATGCAGTTTTAGAATGGGTAGCTGAGCCAATAACTGTCATTAACGCCTTAAAGAGACATTTAAAAGCTGATGGTTACTTATCGTTAATGTTTTATAATTATGATGCACTGTTATTTAAAACGGTGACACTGGGTAATTTTGGTTATACTCAAGCAGGTTTAGCTAAACGCAAAAAAAAGACCTTATCGCCGGATTTTCCAAGAAAGCCAACTGAAGTTTATACCTGGTTAACCGATCTTAACTTTACCATAACAAATAAAATCGGCATCCGGGTTTTTCATGATTATTTAATCAATAAAAGCAAGTCTGAAACACACTTTGACCAACTATTAGCGCTTGAAAAACAGTATTGTCAAACCGAACCCTATCTTAGTTTAGCAAGATACATTTTATTAACTGCAAAACATAATAATGAGTAATTTCAATAAAAGAGAGAGTTTTAAACGACAATCTCTTTACCCAACCCATTTTTCTACATTGCATCTATTTTTGATAAACATCGCTAAAAGCATGAATTAATCGATATAAAAAATAGCAATTAACCGCTTACTACCAAACAATGGTAATTAATTATTCTCAAAACGGATAAAAAACAATATGCATCTAAATGAACACTCGAAAATTTTGTCATAAATCGGTATTATAGAGGCATTAAATTTAATTCGTTTAAAGGTAGTAATTATGATTGTTGTCACTGGCGGTGCAGGTTTTATTGGAAGCAATATTGTTAAAGGTTTAAATAGTATTGGACATAAAGATATTTTAGTTGTCGATGACTTAACTGACGGAACTAAATTTGCAAACTTAGCTGATTTAGACATCGCTGATTACATGGACAAAGATGAGTTTATTTCTGCAATCATCTCTAATGAAAATCTTGATATCGATGTTATTTTTCATCAAGGCGCTTGCTCAGCAACCACTGAGTGGGACGGAAAATTCATGATGGAAAATAATTACAGCTATTCCAAAGATCTCTTACACTACTGTTTAGATTTCAATATCCCATTCCTTTATGCTTCATCAGCGGCAACTTATGGCGGTCGTAGTGATAACTTTATTGAAGAGCGAGCCTACGAAAAACCACTCAATGTATATGGTTACTCTAAATTTTTATTTGACCAATATGTCAGAGAGATTTTACCGCAAGCCACATCGCAAGTTTGTGGTTTTCGCTATTTCAATGTTTACGGACCGCGTGAAACTCATAAAGGCAGTATGGCAAGCGTGGCTTTTCATCTCAATGAGCAATTGAAAAAGGGTGAAAAACCAAAACTATTTGCCGGTAGCGATAACTTTAAACGTGACTTCATTTATGTTGGTGATGTGGTTGATGTCAATTTATGGTTCTGGAAAAATCAAGTATCCGGGATTTTCAATTGCGGTACCGGTCAAGCGGAATCTTTCCAAACCGTAGCAGATGCTGTTATGAGTTATCATCAAACAGGCGAAATTGAGTATATTCCCTTCCCTGAGCAGTTAAAAGGACGTTACCAAACCTTTACTCAAGCTGATTTAACTAAATTCCGACAAGCAGGTTGTCAAATAAAATTCAAAACTGTGACCGAAGGCACAACCGAATATATGAAATGGCTCAATGAACAATAAAAAGGAAAAAAATGAAAACTCTCATTATTGGTCCTTCATGGGTTGGCGATATGATGATGTCGCAAAGTTTATATCGAACATTAAAACAGCTTAACCCCGATATTGAAATTGACGTTATGGCACCTTCATGGTGCCGAGCTTTATTAGCTAAAATGCCGGAAGTTAGCCAAGCTATTGCCATGCCGCTAGGTCATGGTGAATTTGCTTTATCTAAGCGTTATCAATTAGGCAAATCGCTACGGGAAAATCATTACCAACAGGCTATCGTTTTACCTAATTCATTTAAATCTGCTTTGATCCCCTATTTTGCCAAAATTCCTAAACGCACAGGCTGGAAAGGTGAAATGCGCTACGGATTACTCAACGATCTTCGTAAATTAAATAAGCAAGCTTATCCGTTAATGGTTGAGCGCTATGTTGCCCTTGCCTATCCAAAGCAAGGGATGCACTCAGCTAAAGATATCCCTCAACCTATACTGTGGCCTAAACTGCATGTCACCATGCCGGAAATTTTAGAAACGTTAACCGCTTTTGATATCCCGCAAGATGCCCCTTTGATAGGTTTTTGTCCTGGGGCTGAATTTGGACCAGCCAAGCGCTGGCCGGATTATCATTATGCAACGCTTGCTGATATGATCGTTAAACAGCATGCTAAAGTGTTAATTTTTGGTTCGGCCAATGATCGCCAAGTCGGTGAACAGATTATGGCAAAGATGACTCACAGCGATCAATGCATTAACCTAGCCGGAAAGACTCAATTAGATCAGGCCATAAATCTAATTGCTGCTTGTAAAGCAGTGGTAACCAATGATTCAGGATTAATGCACGTTGCCGCAGCCCTTGATAGACCGCTTGTAGCGCTGTATGGCCCAAGCAGTCCGGATTTTACGCCACCATTGTCAAATAAGGCTGAAGTGATTCGGTTAATTACCGGTTATCACCGAGTTCGTCGAGGTGATGCGGAACAGGGATATCATCAAAGCTTGATAGATATTAAACCCGATCAAGTGTTTGAAAGTTTAATGAAGCTAATTGTCCGCTGTGAAAAGAGTAATTAATTATGCGTGTACTGGTCGTTAAAACATCTTCAATGGGTGATGTGCTTCACACTTTACCCGCCTTAACCGATGCAGCAAACCATATACCCAATATCACGTTTGATTGGGTTGTTGAGGAAAATTTTGCCCAAATTCCTAGCTGGCATTTTGCGGTTGACACCGTCATACCGGTAGCAATCAGACGCTGGCGAAAGAATTGGTTTTCTCGCCCTGTCCGTAAAGAGCGTCATCAATTTATCCAGCAGCTTCGCCAGCAACAATATGATTGTATCATCGATGCTCAAGGATTAATAAAAAGTGCCTTTTTGATTACTCGTAAAGCCCGTGGAATCAAACATGGCTTAGACCGTCAGAGTATCAAAGAGCCTATTGCCAGTTGGTTTTATGATGTTAAACATCATGTCCCCAAACAGATGCATGCCATTGAGCGAGTTAGGTTACTGTTTGCTAAAAGTTTAAATTATACCTTCCCTAACCACACCGGCGATTATGCTATTGCTCGTCATTTTACTCAGGTGCTACCAGAAGACGCTATGCAATATCTGGTATTTCTCCATGCCACCACTCGTGATGAAAAACATTGGACAGAAGATGCATGGCGAGAATTAATTAAACAAATTGAACCAACCGGATTAACCATTAAACTACCATGGGGTGCGCCGCATGAAGAGCAGCGTGCAATGAGGCTGGCTAAAGGTTTTCAACATGTGCAAGTGTTGCCAAAACTCGCCTTAGATGAAATTGCAACGATCATCGCAGGTGCAAAAGCAGTAGTATCGGTTGATACTGGATTGAGCCATTTAACAGCGGCGTTAGATCGACCCAATATCACCTTATTTGGTCAAACCGATCCTAAGCTAATTGGTGGGTACGGTAAAAATCAACACAGCATAATTTCCGCTGATAAAAGCATGCAAAGCATTACCGCTAATCAAGTTTATGAAAAATTGGCTCACTTTTTATAATCAATGCTTGAAAGACAAATTTACACACTAAAGGATAAAGTTAAATGAATCAGTATCATGAAACAATTCGTCAAAAATATGCACAAATTGGAAGTAACGAACTCGGTTATATTGATGATGCGCTAGGTGCTGTGATGCAAGTTCTTGATGAAGTAGTGCGTAACGAGCACGTTCCCCAAGAATTAAAAGATAAAGCTGCTTATGCAGCAGCTAATCTATTAATTAGTGATTTTGATGTTAAATAGCCGTTGGCAAATTAATCACAAAGCGGGTTGATTGATCGTCCGATTCAACATAAATCGAGCCTTTATGGGTTTCAATAATCGATTTAACAATCGCAAGCCCAATCCCCGCTCCGGATGAATCATTACCACTACGATGACGTGATTCATCCACACGATAAAATCGGTCGAAAAGGTGCGGTAAATGGCGACTGTCGATCTTTTTACCGGGGTTAGAAATAATAATTTTTATTCGCTTTTGCGTCACTTGACTCAAGCTTATTCGGATTGTTTCGTTTTCAGGTGTATAACGAATAGCGTTGGATAGAATATTACTAATCGCTCGCCCTAACATCATCTTATCACCTTGAATATGAGCACACTGACCTTCCAAATCGATAGTGATATTTTTCTCGTCGGTTAACGGTTCAAAGTATTCACACATCATCGTCAACATCTGATGAATATCAATATCGATCAGATTTGGCACTAGTTGGCGGTTATCTGCCTGCGCTAAGAACAGCATATCAGATATCATTTGTGACATTTTTTCATACTCTTCTAAATTAGAGTATAAAATCTCTCGATACTCTTCTGTTGAGCGAGCATTATTTAAAACAATTTGTGTTTGGGTTGTTAAATTAGTAATTGGTGTACGCATCTCATGAGCAATATCTGCTGTGAAATTACGTTGCCGATGAAATACATCTTCCATACGGCTGAGCATCTTATTAAATGCTTTCACTAAACTCACATATTTGGTCGGCACTGAGGCGGTAGAGATTCGATAATTAAGGCTTTTTAAGTTAATTCGCTCAATTTTCTTAATTAATCGGTTAATCGGTTTTTGGGTGTAATAAATAGAGATTAGCGATCCAATTAACGCCAAAACACACGCAATTGCAATAAGTATACCTAAACCAATGCGCAAGCGATAAATAAACTCGAGTTGCAAATCACGCCCAACGGCAACAATGGTGGTAAACTGTTTACCTTCATCTACCATAACCCTCGAAGCAGCAATGCGGTAAGATGATTTATCGACATTCCAAATGGCGGTACTATTTTCGGCAATAATCCGTTCGAATTCACGTTGTGATAAAGCGATTGCCAGATTAGGGCCGCGTGTTCGATAAACAATTTTTCCCGAATCATCTAAAATATAGACAAACAGATGATGATGACCTGTCAAAATTAACAACAGATTTTGGAAAAACTCATCACGATTATCAGCGGGAGAATAGTAAGTCAATTCTCGCTCAACTGAAGTAATAACCGAATTTAATTCAGTCACATTTTGTTGAATCGAAAACTTCTCAAAAGAGCGTTCGATAAGATAACTAAAACAGTAAAGTAGCCCACAAGTAAGTAGGCATACAATAAGTGGTAAGCGAAATGATATAATTTTACTCTGCTTCATCCAATACATCTAATTTATATCCCATTCCACGGACAGTATGAATTAATTTAGGCTCAAAATCGGCATCGATTTTGTTACGTAAACGCCTAATTGCAACATCAATAACATTGGTATCACTATCAAAATTCATGTCCCACACTTGTGAGGCAATAAGCGATCTAGGCAATACCTCGCCCGGATAACGTAAAAAATATTCCAATAGTAAAAACTCTTTATTGGTTAAATCAATTCGTTTATCGCCACGTGTAACGGTTCGTTTAGGTAGGTCCATTACCAAATCAGCAATACTTAATTGATAATTATTCACTTGTGGCACATTACGCCGCAAAAGTGATTTTACCCGAGCTAATAGTTCGGCAAATGAAAAAGGTTTAACTAAATAGTCATCAGCACCTAAATTTAGCCCTTTAACTTTATCTTCAACACTGCCCATGGCAGTTAGTAACATTATTTGAGTATCTTTACCCGCTTCTCGCAATGATTGAACGATTTTCCAACCGACGATATCCGGAAGCATCACATCGAGAATTATTAAATCATAGTCTTCTGTCATTGCTCGATGATAACCATCGAGACCGTTATTAGTCAGATCAACTATAAATCCAGATTCAACTAATCCCTGACGAAGATACTCTCCTGTTTTTTGTTCATCTTCAACAACTAACAATTTCATTTTGAATATTTCCTTTGTTGTTTTATCAGGTTATCGAATTTGCATAATGGGTTATAGGATATATGAAAAACTCAAATGCAATCATGACAATGTAATGACTATTTTGTAATGTTTGTGTCATTAATTCGTTTGTTTGTGTTTGTTATATTAGCACCACAATGATTCATGAGGCTAGACAGTATTGTTTCATTGTTTTATTTCCTTTCATCCATTCCTTGCAATTTAATGCAGCCCTAGTTTATCTAGGGTTTTTTTTTATCTAAAATAGCACTTATCTTAATAAAACAATAAAACAAAACATAAAGAGATTTGAAATCTTGCCTATTTTAACAAGATTTCTGTTTTTTTAATACGAATATCACGACTTTTTATGTAGAACAATACCCGTTTCAACATGATCAGTATAGGGAAACTGATCAAACATCGCAAAATGGGTAATATCGTGCGTTTGTGAAAACTGTTTTAAATTCTCTTTGAGCGTTTGAGGATTGCAAGAAATATAGATGATTTTGTCATAGCTTTTAAGAATAGTAATGGTATCATCATCTAAACCGCTACGAGGCGGATCAACAAGTACCGTATTACACTGATAATCATCAAGATTAATGCCTTTCAAACGATTAAACTCACGCTCTTTCTTAATAGCGCTGGTAAATTCTTGGGCTGACAATCGGACAATTTTCAGATTATCTATATGATTGACTTTAATGTTATGCTGAGCTGAATAAACCGAAGCTTTGGCAATTTCAGTGGCTAAAACCTGACGGAAATTCTGCGCCAACGCAATAGAAAAATTACCATTACCACAATAAAACTCCAGTAAATCACCGGTTGAATTTTTAGTCACCGCTAACGCCCACTCGAGCATTTTAATATTGATTGCCGCATTGGGTTGAGTAAAGCTATTTTCAACTTGTCGATAGGTCAGCGATCGATCTTGCAATGGTAAAACTTCGTCAACATAATCCACATCGAGACAAATTTTTTGATTACTGGCTCGCCCGACTAAATTAGCCTCAATACCTTGTTCGGCTAATTGTTGCTTTAAAAGCTGGGCTTGCGCAAGCCAATTATCATCTAACTTTTTATGATATAAAAGTGTAATTAAAAGCTGACCACTTAAGGTTGAAAAATAATCTATTTGAAACAGCAAATGGCGTAAGGTTTCATTGTGTTTTAAAAGCGGTAAAATCGCTTGCATCGCTTGATTTATCAATACTGTCGCTATCGGGAAAGTATCAATTCGCACCCGTTTTTTGGTCTTTTTATCATACATAATATGATAAAGATCTTCACCATCATGCCATATTCTAAACTCAGCTCGCATACGATAATGACTGACTGGAGAGGAATGAACGACCAATTGAGGAAGGTTAAAATCAGACAATAATGTTGTTAATTGAGTAATTTTATTTTGTAATTGTACTTCGTAATTATCGTTGGTGAAATATTCAGTCATTTTGTTTATCAGATCGTTATAGTAAAAAACAGAGCGTTGATTTTTGGACAACAACATCCAACTAGTAAAGATAAAACTGAACGGTTAAGCATTTAATCAGACAACACAATAAATATTGTTCAAAGCTATACCTTCAAATTTGCCGCACATTCTATCACAAACTCTAAACGATGATAAGTTTCTACTTAAACATATACATTTTCTGAAACTTCTTGACAAAAAATTTAACCATTAATAACAAATCAAAGCTGTATGACAAAAAGTTGAAGTAGTTCATCGATATCCATAACCAACAGATAAACTTTACTAAGCGGTAATTAAATCAAATCAAAATATGTCACATGATAATGATTGTAGTTATAAACATTGTCGCTATAATACTTCTCAAATTTCTGATAAAAAGATAGCTATGACAACACAAACATTTTCCGATCTACAACTTGATGATATTTTAGTGGAGAACTTACAAGCACAAAACATCATCACCCCAACAGTCATTCAAGCGCAAACTATTCCGGCGGCATTAGAAGGCAAAGATATTTTAGGCTCAGCCCCAACCGGTACTGGTAAAACATTAGCTTTTCTCATCCCGGCTGTGCAACATCTATTGGATTTCCCGCGTCGCAAACCTGGGCCACCAAGAATTTTAATCTTAACCCCAACCCGTGAACTTGCCATGCAAATTGCTCAGCAAGCACAAAAACTTACCCAATCAACCCATTTAAGCATCGCAACCATAACCGGTGGTGTCGCTTATATGAACCATGCAGAGATCTTTAGCAAAAATCAAGATATCGTAATAGCAACGACCGGACGACTTTTGCAATATATCAAAGAAGAAAATTTTGATTGTCGTGCGGTTGAAATGCTCATTTTAGATGAAGCTGATCGCATGTTAGATATGGGCTTTTCGCAAGATGTTGAAACCATATCGGCTGAAACACGTTGGCGTAAACAAACCTTACTATTTTCTGCAACACTAGAAGGTAAAGGCTTGTATGACTTTGCTAATCGCATATTAAATAATCCGGTTGAAATCAATGCCGATCCTTCACGCAAAGAGCGCAAAAAAATTCTACAATTTTATTATCGAGCTGATGATTTAACGCATAAAGTGGCGCTATTAACTCATTTGCTTAAACAAGAAGAGTTCAAAAAAACAATTGTTTTTGTGCGCAAACGTGAACGTGTTCATGAATTGGTATCAATGCTACATCAAGCGGGGATCCATAGCTGCTATTTAGAAGGCGAAATGGTGCAAGCAAAGCGTAACGAAGCGATAAAAAGAATCAGCAACAATACTGTTAACGTATTAGTTGCAACCGATGTAGCGGCACGAGGGATTGATATTGATGATATCACGCATGTGATCAACTTTGATGCACCAAAAACAGCCGACGTCTATTTACATCGCATAGGTCGCACAGCTCGTGCCGGCAAAAAAGGCACCGCAATCATGCTAATAGAAGCACACGATAACGAGTTATTACAAAAAATCGAACGCTACATCATTGAACCGATTAAATTAAGAACTATTGACCATTTACGCCCAAAAACTCGTGCGCCTAAACCAGTAACCAAGAAAAAACCTTCGCAGAAGGCAAAATCAAAAAGTATCAGTAAAAAACACGAAGAAACTAACAAGAAAAAGGTAAAACTGCGTCATCGCGATACAAAAAATAAAGGTAAACCGAAAAAATCGATAAAAAAAACCGAACAATAATACCTTTCTTGATAGTTTGTGCTTATGAAATTAATTGCTTATAACAACTGTGACCTCCCCATTAAATTGTTATAATGCATACCAATTAGATTGATATTTGTTTGAAAAGGAGACATTTTATGACATTAGTCACCCGCAAAGCCCCTGATTTTACTTCTGCAGCTGTTTTAGGTTCTGGTGAGATCGTAAATAATTTTAATTTAGCTCAACACATTAATGGAAAATATGCTGTCGTTTTCTTCTGGCCAATGGATTTCACCTTTGTATGCCCTTCTGAAATTATTGCCTTTGATCATCGTTTAGAAGAGTTTAAAAAACGTGGTGTAGAAGTGATTGGTGTATCAATGGACTCTGAGTATGTGCACAATGCATGGCGCAACACGCCACAAGAAAAAGGTGGTATTGGCGAAGTGAAATTCCCTATCGTTGCCGATATTAAACATAGTATTATGCAAGCTTATGGCGTAGAACATCCTGAAGCAGGTGTTGCGCTTCGTGCATCATTCTTTATTGATAAATCGGGTATTGTTCGTCATGAAACTATTAATGATTTACCAATTGGCCGTAACATTGATGAAATGCTACGTATCGTCGATGCTTTCCAATTCCATGAAGAGCACGGTGAAGTATGTCCAGCTCAATGGACTAAAGGCAAACAAGGTATGAAAGCTAATCCAAATGGTGTAGCTAGCTTCTTAAAACAACATGCTAACGAAATTTAAATTAAGCAAATAATCGATTATAACTAGCCTAATTATATTTTGGAAAGCACTTGCCGGAGTTAAACTCCGGCTTTTTTATGTCCTAATACTAATCAACTCAACGAAATATCCCGTCAGATCACATTCAATGAGTATCAAAGCCAGTTATCAAGACTAATTAATAAAATTAATGTCCTGCAACATTAGAAAATAGGTTAATAATAACCACACCAAATATAATAAAGCCCATACCAATTAAAGCCGCCAAATCTAAAGACTGTTTCATAAAGATCCAAGCGATTAAACTGATAATAATAATCCCAATCCCCGACCAAATCGCATAAGCAATCCCAACAGGAATGGTTTTTAAGGCTAAAGAAAGAATATAAAACGAAGCACTATAACCAACAATGGTAATGATTGAATACAGTAAATGAGTAAAACCATTTGACAGTTTTAAGGAAGAAGTTGCAATAACTTCACAAATAATTGCAAAAAAAAGTAATAGATATGAATTCATAATATGACTCATAAGTTAGTTGAAATAAAGAATGAAGACTCGCCACTAATTTTGGTGATAAAAATGATAAATAAAAAACTAAATAATCACTCAATTTAGGAAAAATAGAAATATGGTGGGTTGTGAGGGGATCGAACCCGCGACCAATTGATTAAGAGTCAACTGCTCTACCGACTGAGCTAACAACCCACTAAGACAGTGTGATTATTCTATATAAATTTAGACTGCAATGCAATTAATCAAAAGTTGAAATTAGAAAATAAGTTGATATTGAAAATAAAGAAAATTCAATAAATCAAATCAGCATAATAAAGGCAGAAATTTGGTAAGAATCTTAATGGTTGTATGTTGTATCTAAAATGATCTCGATATTTGATTAATCTCATCAATGTGAATAACGGTATATCACATGGTGAGATGCAAACCAACCACACCAATAATAATAATAGTCAGACCAATTAATCGCTGAATATTTTTAGGCTCATTAAACAAAAACATATTGGCTAACACCGCACCGGAGGTGCCAAGACCGACCCAAACCGGGTAAACGATACTTAAATCCAAATAACGCAACGAAAAATAGAAGAGCGCAAACGAAACAAAAAAGCCGCCCCAATACAGTACAATCCGTAATAAGCTTTTTTGCTGTGAATAGAGTTTGAGCCCAACAGCACCAACTACCTCAAAAATCGATGCAGTAAATATTAATAACCAACCCATAATAAAGTTCCTAATTTAACGCTTTGACTATCTATAAAAACTAATTATCTAAATGCACTTACGGTTTATACGTGTTAACTGTTTGTACCTGTTAACTATATTTACTTATTAACTATTAACTACCATTATATTTTAACTATCAGTACGTTTTAACTGCACAACACCAATAATGATTAATAATACAAAAAACAGTTGAAGAAGATTAAATGTTTGCCCGAAAAGGAGCACATCAATCGCAACCGATCCAATCGCACCCACACCAGAAAAGATTGCATATACAGTGCCGGTTGGTATGGTTTTACACGCTTTAGTCAGACAAGTAAAATCGACAATAATCACTAGCACAATGATGATCCAGTGCCAAAATTCGGTTGCGATAGTAAATCCAAGAACCCAACTCAATTCAAAAAAGCAGGTCAGTATAACGTATACCCACTCTTTATTCCTGCTATGCATAGCTACCTCACTGAAATTTATTACTTTTTCGCTTTGCTTGATTTTCTTTTTTCACCTTAACGCTTTGGATGAAAATAAAAAGACGGTTCGCAAATTAAACAAATTTGCCACCTAAAGATCGTGATGTTTAAAAGTAGAGAAACAACGCAATTTTTTACTAAAACGTAGGTAGTTTCTGAAACATTTTTACAAAAAATTTATTGCAAATTTCAACATACTTAATGATTTTATAGCGAAGAAAAATAAATATCAAGGCTAAAACTGTTATAAGTCAATGTTTAAGACTGTTGCTGCCATTATTTTTACCAATCAAACGAAAGTAAAACTTTTAAAAAAACGCTGGGATCAAAATGCCGACAATATAATGATGCCAACAGAATATAATTGGTTGTCTTATTAGTAATCATTAAGGGAAAAACAGCCACCTTTTCAACGTTAATCAACTGTATAAAAACGATCACATTTTCAATTTAAACGAAATTCAGTATAAAATACCCAAAATAATTTCTGCTACTTTTGATAGCTAACATCGCTATTTAACACTAATTTGTCTATAACTGATTAGAAATAAAACAGAATATAACAGATTAAGTTGATAAAAGTGCAGTAATTATTTTTTTTATATTGAAATGAAAAGATTGAATAATCGTAAAAGGAAGATCGCATGTCAAAAAAATCTGACAATGAAGTAAAAGTCGGAATAAAAGCGTATATTTCACTTATTGTGGCTATACTGTTTTTTTCCGGCCTATTTTTTAATGTAGAGGGAAAAGAGTGGCTAGGTGCATTTGATTTTACCAGTCTAAGTGGTAAATTTGGTACGATGCTTCATCCGGAAAAAAATAGTTTTGTGGGTGAAGGCGGCATCAGTGCTCGAGCTGGTTTTATCTTTGCCCTTTCGCTCATACCCACAGTAATGTTAGCCCTGGGCGTTCTTGAAATATTTACCCACTATGGCACCATTCGAGCTGCGCATAAATTATTAACTCCGCTACTTAAACCTATCCTAGGTGTGCCAGGCAAAACGGGGCTTGCGCTTATCACTGATTTGCAAAGTACCGACGCCGGTGCGGTTTTAACTAAAGAATTATATGATGACAAGCAAATCACCAAAAAAGATTTAGTGATTATCAGCGCTTGGCAATATTCGGGCGCCGGATTGATTAATAACTATTTTTCAATCGGTTCCGCCCTATTCGCTTCGATGAGTGTTGCCATTTTTATTCCTTTAGTACTGATGATTGTACTTAAGTTTGTCGGTGCCATTTTAGTGCGTCTGGTTCTAAACTCAGTTTATAAGAAGGATTTTAGTAATGAGTAATTCACAAAATCAAACCAACAACCCATTAGATATTTTTGTTATTGGCGCACGTAAAGGCTTTAATATTGCCATTAATAACTTAATGCCCAATATCATCATGGCTTTTGTTATTACCGAAATCTTAAAACGCTTAGGGTTAATGCAGCTAATTGGTGATTATTTTTCACCGGTTATGGGGCTTTTTGGTCTACCGGGCGAAGCCATTACGGTCTTACTCACAGCTTGGTTATCCGCTTCAGCAGGTACCGGTGTGGCGGTTAATTTAATTACGCAAGGCTTACTTAGCGCAACCGATGTTACCATTTTGGCACCCGCTATTTTCTTAATGGGCTCACAACTGCAATATATGGGGCGATTGCTGGGCGTTGCTGATGTGCCGAAAAAATACTGGCCATTACTCATGGTAAACAGTATTGTTAATGGTTTAATTGCCATGATTGTTATGCGGTTTATTGTTTGATAAAGGAGATATCAATGTCAACTGTTTTACAACACTATAACCATTTGCATCAGATCCCGGAGCTTGGTTTTCAAGAGCATCAAACAGCGGCTTATATTGCAAACGAGCTTGAAAAAGCAGGTTATAAAGTGACTCGTAATATTAATAATACAACCGGAATAGTTGCGGAGTATGACTCTGGCAAACCCGGACCGGTACTTGCCTTACGGGCTGATATGGATGCGCTTGGGCATATTATTGATGGCGTACATTGTGCAAGACATACTTGTGGTCATGACGGACACTCATCAATCTTGTTAACGGCAGCAGAAGAGCTAATAAAAGAAGGCAATATTAAGCAAGGCCGTTTAAAGCTTATCTTTCAACCCGCTGAAGAGCTAGGCTCTGGCGCTTTAGCGATGATTGCCGGTGGCGCCATTGATGACGTTGATATGATTATTGGTCTACATCTTCGTCCTAAAGATGAATGTCCAAAAGGTTTCGCATCGCCGGCAATGTTTTATTCGGCTTCTACCACTGTGGAAGTTAATATCCACGGTATACCTGCGCACGGCGCACGGCCACATCTAGGCGTCAATGCACTAGATGCCGCTATGATGGCAATTCAAGCAGTAAATACCATTCATCTTGCGCCTAGTTTAACTTATAGCGTAAAAGCAACACGCTGTATTTGTGATGCTGGCGTCACCAATGCCATTCCGTCGAAAGCCTATGTCTGTTGGGATTTAAGAGCACCGACCAATCCGGCAATGGATGAGTTAAAAGCCAAAACCTTACAAGCAATTAAACTCAGTGTAGAAGCGATCGGCGCTAAAGCTGATATTGAAGTATCGAAAGAGATCCCAGCAGCTGAGATCGACAACGAAGTTAGCCAAATCATTACTGAGGCTATCGTTGATGTGTTAGGTAGTGAAGGATTAAAAGATCCGATCTTCACCCCGGGTGGCGAAGACTTTTTTAATTACCCAAGAGAACGTAATGTTAAAGCTGGATTTTGGGGATTAGGTTGTGATTTAACACCAGGATTACATCATCCGGAAATGAAGTTTGATTTATCTGCTTTAGAAAACGGTGTCAAAATTACTAAAGCTTGTGCTCTAAAAGTTTTAGGTTAATTTAACCATAACTATGTCGATAATGGTGCCAATAACTACACCAATAACTACGCCAATAACTATGCCGACAAATTCGGCATAGTTATCTTCCACCATTTAGCAAGGTCTTAAGATTCACGATATTGAACAATATCTTCAATAGTGACCACTGGTAAATGGTGTTTTTTAGCAAACTCAACCACTTGTGGCGCTCTTGCCATAGAGCCGTCATCATTGGTTAATTCACAAATAACCGCAGCAGGTTTGAATCCGGCTAAAGTTACTAAATCAACAGAAGCCTCAGTATGCCCACGACGTGCCAGTACTCCACCTTGTTGAGCCACTAACGGGAACACGTGACCGGGATGATTTAAATCACTGGGTTTTGCATTATCCGCAACGGCTGCTCGAACAGTGGTGACACGATCGGCGGCTGATACCCCGGTTGACACGCCTTCAGCCGCTTCAATGGTAATCGTGAAAGCGGTATGATTTTTACTGGTGTTATTTGCCACCATCATCGGTAATTGTAATTTTTCACAATAGGCTTTTGGCATGCATAAACAGACAATCCCACTACCATAACGAATGGTCAACGCCATTTGCTCTGTGGTGATTGTTTCTGCTGGCCAAATAATATCGCCTTCATTTTCACGATCTTCATCATCTAACACTAATACGCCTTGGCCGGCTTTAAGTGCAGATATCGCATTTTTCACACGCTCAATCGGTGTGCCAAACTCATTTAAATTAAACTGATTCATGGTAGTTACCTATCCTGTTATATACAATTAATTGTATTTACACTTAAATCCAATTTGCAACGAACATGCCGTAAATTTAGCTGACTAATTGCCGTATGCGCATTTAGGGCTTTGTCTTTGCTTTTTTATCAATTAAGTATAAATAAATTAAATACCAGAATCAGGGCAAGTGCTTGACCATAGTGATTTTACCTTTCGGTAAATATAGAAAAGATAAGCTACTCTCTTTCATCCAGACTTTAACTGTCGGCTTTGGAATCACACCAAATCTGCTAGACCTTAATCGATTAAAGATATTGAGTGTTTAGTCGGAAACATACCGCACTAAACCAACAAAATAAACGATTAAGCGCTCGTGGGCTATAACCACCGGTGGGGAATTACACCCCGCCCTGAGAATTTTGTCAGAAAACTGACTTGAAACACTATAATACAAAATGCATTAAAAAACACGGACATTTTAAAGAAAAATTGCCGCATATAGCGGCAATAATTAATAAAAGCAATATTGAGTAAAAGCAATAAGTTATTGCATACGAATTTCCCGCATTTTACGTCGCTCAGCTTTACGCATCCATAGCCATGATATAAAACCAATAATGCCGACAATCAATAGAATAATTGTTGCCAGTGCATTGACTTGTGGATCGACCCCTAACCTAACTTTTGAGAAAATAAGTTTAGGCAAAGTCATTGCGCCCGGTCCGGTGACAAAATTCGCAATCACCACATCATCCAGTGATAAGGTAAATGCCAGTAACCAACCCGATACTAACGCTGGGGCGATCATAGGTAAGGTGATAATAAAAAATACCTTAAGCGGATTAGCACCTAAATCGAGTGCCGCCTCTTCTATCGACTTATCTAATTCACGTAAACGGGCACTAATGACCACGGTAACATAAGCGGTACAAAATGTCGCATGCGCCATCCAAATGGTAATTGCACCACGGTCTTTAGGCCAACCTAACACTTGTCCCATACCAACAAATAGTAATAACAGTGCTAAACCCGTTATAACATCAGGCATAACCAACGGTGCTGTTGTCATAAATGAGAACAAATTAGCGCCACGGAAACGTCTGAAACGAATAATGGCGTAAGCGGCTAATGTACCTAACAAAATAGCCAGCGTTGCTGCGCCAGCGGCAATCGATAAGCTCAATCCGACAGCTTTAAGCAACGTATCATTGTGAATAAGCTCAAAGTACCATTTGGTTGAAAAATCTGCCCATACTGTCACTAAGCGTGAACTATTGAATGAATAGATAATCAAAATAATCATTGGGATATACAAAAAGGAAAATACCACCAATAAAATTAGCCCTTTTAAGCAACGACAAACTAACGCAATAGTCACTAGCGTTGTTACAATCAAGCTAAATGTTAAGCAACCAATATAGTAGCTCGCTGAGCCTAATAAACTCAGTCCTGATGATGATATCAACAGTGTTAAAATCATCACACCAAGTAGCGAAGAGATAAAGACGATCAAAGCAGATCGTAGAATAAGTGATGAATTATTCATTTATTTACCCCCCGTTTGGCTGTTCTGAAATTTGTTGAAATAATATATTGGCACAATTAATATCAGAAGCATCACACTGGCAACTGCCGATGCCGCTGGCCAATCATGGTTATTGAAGAATTCAGTCCAAAGCTGGGTACCAATCATAATACCTTCTGAAGGCCCTAATAGTTCCGGAATGACATATTCACCCACTGCCGGAATAAAGACCAACATTCCCCCTGCAATAACGCCATTTTTAGTTAATGGCACAATAATTTTGAAAAAGGTCTTAATCGGTTTACAACCTAAATCTAACGCTGCTTCAATTAAGGTCGTATCTACTTTACTTAGTGATGTATAGATTGGCAGAATCACAAACGGCAAGTAAGAATAGACAATACCGATATAAACGGCGAAATAAGTTTTCATAATGATCAGCGGCTGATCAATCACGCCTAACCACATTAAAAAGTGATTAAGTAAGCCATTTGGATTTAAGATACCAATCCATGCGTAAACCCGAATCAAAAACGAAGTCCAGGAAGGCAATATAATCAAAAGTAACAAAATGTTACGGGTTGACGGTTTACATTGTGAAATTGCCCACGCTAATGGATAGCCAATTAAAATACATAATATTGTTGAAATCGCCGCAATTTTTAGTGATTGCAAATAAGAATCAAGATAGATAGTATCCGTGATTAAATTGACATAATTACCGAAGTTCAAAACAATATTGAGCAGTCCGTCATCATAGCTAAACAGATCAGTATAAGGCGGAACAGCCGAAGCTATTTCTGAAAAACTGATTCTAAACACAATTAAAAATGGCAGTAAAAACAGCAATAACATCCATAAATATGGAATAGCAATGACAGTTAACCGACCATAAAGTGTCATCAAATCGGATTCATCCCGCTGTTGGCGCATTTTTTTATAAGCAAAATAAATGGCAACTAACCCAGCAGGAATGAACAATATGCTTCCGGCAATAATTAAGCGATAAGCAAATTTAGATGGTTTGTAATTTGCTAAATATAATCCTAAGCATGACAATAAGAAGCTTAATGTCATTGCCGTAAAGAGCGCATCTAAAAATAAGTTATCAAATGCATCAGTTGTTTGAAAACGCCAATAAACATTAAGCAAGACAAATGCATTTAACAACAAACCCAATAAAATGGATCGCATTACTTTATCCTCTTTTGTCTATTCGGTAAGCACAACACAACTATCAACTTCCCAACTTAGGTTGATCACATCCCCCCAAGTTGGCATGCCTTTACGATAGCGATGCTCATTTTGTAACTGTGCAATGATAATTTGTCCGCTGCCCAGTTTAACGTGATAAATCGACAAATCACCAAGATAAGCAATTTCCACCACTTCACCGGTCGCAACGTTATACCCTTCTTCCGGTATTTCATCACATAATTTAATTTTTTCCGGACGTAAGGCAACTTGAATTGGCACACCTTCGACGGCTGGCGAATCATAATCAACTTTGATTGGATGCTTGATCATCGGACAATTGATAATTAATCCGTCTTCTAAGGTTTCTTGCAAAATACCGTCAAAAACATTAACTGAGCCGATAAATTCAGCACTATAACGGCAATTTGGATGCTCATAAATCTCTTCCGGTTCGCCAATTTGGACAAATTGCCCTTTGTTCATAATCGCAATTCGCCCTGCCATTGTCATGGCTTCTTCCTGATCATGGGTCACCATAACGCAAGTAGCGCCCACTTGCTCTAAAATGCTGACCACTTCCAGTTGCATACGATCACGTAGCTGTTTATCCAGCGCTCCCATTGGCTCATCTAATAACAGGAGTTTCGGCCGTTTAGCTAAACTACGTGCTAAGGCAACACGTTGGCGTTGGCCGCCGGATAATTGGTGTGGTTTGCGTCGGCCAAACTGTTCCATATGAACTAGCGCGAGCATCTCTTCAACACGATGTTTGATCTCTTTCGGATCTAATTTGTCTTGCTTTAAACCAAAAGCAATATTTTGCTCAACCGTCATGTGAGGAAATAGAGCATACGATTGAAACATCATATTAATTGGTCGGTTATAAGGTGGCACTTGTGATAAATCTTTACCATCAAGAATAATCTGCCCCGAAGTTGGCTGCTCAAAACCAGCAAGCATACGTAATAACGTAGACTTACCACTACCCGATGCACCCAATAATGCGAAAATCTCACCTTTATAAATGGTTAGATTCACATCATCAACCGCATAATAATCATCATTAAAAACTTTGGTTAAATTTTTGATCTCCAATAATGGAGTTATCATCTTTTTTTTAGGCTGTACCTGATTTGTTGTTTTATCGTTCACTCTTTTTTCCTCTTAACAACAAGCCAAAAAAAACGAGACGGAAAGACTCAACAATCTCTCCGTCTAGAATATATCGTGTAAATAACGCAATTTTTCAATTGACGTTTATCTACCAGTTTTGAGTTTTGTCCACGTACGTGTGATCACACGTTCAAGCTTAGGTTCTTTAACTGTTAAAGTAAATAGTTTTTCCATAACTTCCGGTTTCGGATAAACAGCAGGATCGTTTTTCACTTCCGGCTTAACAAACTGATCATTTGCTACCTTGTTTGCACTAGCAAAATTAACATCGTTAGTGACTTGTGCAGCAATTTCAGGTTTCATAACAAAGTTTAAGAACTCGTGAGCTTCTTCTACGTTAGCGGCATCTTTTGGAATGGCAAAGGTATCAAAAAAGACTAATGCGCCTTCTTTAGGAATTTGATAACCAATATGCACACCGTTTTTAGCTTCGTTAGCTCTATCACGTGATTGTAAAATATCGCCAGACCAACCTAAAATGACACAGATATCACCATTTGCAAGATCGGTAATATATTGTGAAGAGTGGAAATAACGAATATTAGGTCTAACTTTCTCTAACAACTCGTAAGCGGCACCTGTATAATCTTTCGCATCGGTACTATTTGGGTCTTTACCTAAATATTGCAACGCACTGGCAAAGATTTCGGTCGGCGCATCTAAAAATGCCACACCACAATCTTTAAGTTTTTCCATATTTTCAGGTTTAAAGACTAAGTCCCAGCTGTCGACCGGTGCATTATCACCTAAACGCTCTTTAACTTTATCAATATTATAACCAATACCGGTTGTCATCCATACATACGGAATAGCATAAGTGTTATCCGGATCGTGATTTGCCATTAATTTCATTAGATTTGGATCAAGATTTTTCCAATTCGGTAATTTACTTTTATCTAATGGTAAATAGATACCCGATTTGATTTGTCTTGCTAAAAAACTATCTGACGGAGAGACCACATCAAACCCAGAATGACCAGCCATAAGCTTGCCTTCGAGCGCTTCATTGGAATCATACACATCATAAACAAGTTTAATACCGGTGGATTTTTCAAAATCAGCAATAGTTTGATTACCGATTTGACCCGCCCAGTTATAAAAATGCACGACACGATCTTTAGCGATAGCAGATTGAGATAATGCTAGTGAAACACCAGCGATGATTGAAAGAATTGTTTTACGTTGAGTAAACATGCTCACCACTTCTCCTCTAGTTAGGGATATTACATGTTAGACACAAGCCCGTTGTTAACTGACAACGAACCCCCAAATTTTACCATAACCTATTTTTAAATCGTATGGCGAAACCGAGGTAATCAGGTAATCACAAGTCATTAATAATAATGAACAAGTAGAGCTAACCTTGCATTACGAGGGATAAAATACCTTTTTTTTGCCAGATGTCTACATAAAATATCAAATATCTTGAGAATCTGGGCTGAATGATTACATTTTAACCGATCAGCCCGATTTTAGCAGTCTCTTAACAAATAATTTAACGTAATTATTCAGCGGAAGCCTGCAAAGGTTTGCTAGTTGGCTGCCAAACACGGTATTTGACAGTGAGATCACTTGGAACATAAAAAACAATTGGTAAACGGCTGTTATAACCTAACAAACCAATATTGTGATACATAGTGACAAATTGATTATGGTTAGCGCTTTGCGGGCAAGCCATTAAAGTTGAAATGCCGTCATTGACTTTATCAACAACATAATAAGAGTAACCCCATCCTTTGAGCTCTTCTTGCTTAACCGTGCCGGTTAAACTGCGTGAATTACAATCGACACTCATCTCTTTGCCGATCATAACTTCAACTTGTGCACTGTTTTCATCGGCAAGGCTTGGTAAACGAATAACATAACGAGTATAGCCCGTTTTAGCCTCTGGATAAGGCGCAATTTCATTGATATTTTGTACTGCTTGGGGGACGTTTGGTGATTTTGCACAAGCAGATAATGCAACACCCATTAACATTAATAACATTAATTTTTTCATATTATGCCTCCAACAAAAAATTGAATGTATTGACCATTAACACCTTATCATATGCTTTTTAAAGCATAAAGCGTATAATAACACTATCTTACTCAAATAACATGGTACAAAAATGCCAGCTGAAAAAAATACTTATGATCTATTAAAGTTAATTCTTAACTTACTGCTAATTGGATTATTAATTATTGTGACTTATCGGGTCATTGAGCCTTTCTTATTTGGTTTCTTTTGGGCGGTAATGGTTGTCATTGCAACTTGGCCATTAATGATAAAAATTCAACAAAAATTGTTTAACAAACGTTGGCTGTCAATTTTAGTTATGGCATTGATATTAGCATTTGTTTGCGTCATTCCGTTTATTTTAATCATTAGTAGCATTGCTCAAAACGGGCATCATATGATTGAATGGGCAAGAACGTTACCCTACAAAGAGTTACCCACATTTGACTGGTTAGAAAACATACCGACGTTTGGTACTGAATTGCATCAAAAATGGTTAGAGCTTAGAAAGACCGACGGCTCAGAATTAATCTCAGATATTCAACCCTACATTGGCACCGTCATTGGTTGGCTGTTAGAACAAGCAACCAATATTAGCGTCTTTATTTTTCATGCCGGGGTGATGATTATTTTTAGCCTTTTACTCTACCTTAAAGGCGAAAGTACCACAAAATATGTCTACCTGTTTGCCAATCGTTTATCGAAACAATACGGAAAAACAACGGTCACCTTAGCGGGTCAATCCATTCGAGCAGTAGCTTTGGGCGTTGTGGTCACCGCTATCACGCTGGCTTTAATTGGTGGCTTAAGCTTTATTGTAACTAAAATGCCATTACCGGGTATTTTAACCTTAATTTTATTTATCTGTTGTGTGGCTCAAATTGGACCTGTCGTTGTCATGCTAGGCTGTATTATTTGGCAATTTTGGGATGGACACACCGTTTACGCTATCGTGCTTATTGTGGTGGCTATCATTTTAACCACCCTTGATAGTGTGATGCGAGCTTATCTAATTAAAAAAGGGGCTGATCTGCCTTTCTTACTGATTTTATTTGGTGTGATTGGTGGTCTACTTGGTTTTGGTATTATGGGACTGTTTATTGGTCCAGTAGTACTTGCGTTAACTTATAAAATTATTCAAACATGGGTTGATGAACAATCTTAAATGATCTGTTTATTAATAAATAATAATGATTAGTGATTTAAACCTTATCCCACATAAAAAGGAGTGTTATTTTCTGATGTAAATTGTGTTATTCTACAATCTATACCAGTTATAATGATATATGAATCATGCGAATACCATTTATAAGATATAATCATCGAAAGCATCTTGATGAATTAGCCAAACTTCCTCAAAATGCTGAACAATATCAGATATTATATGATCCACAAAGTTATCGGTCTGCGTTACTTGAACATATTCAAAAAGCCCAATATCGAATCTATATTGTGGCACTTTATCTTGAACAAGATGAAGCAGGTAAAGAGATCCTTGCCGCCCTTTATCAAGCTAAAAAACTCAACCCTAGTCTGGATATCAAAGTCTTTGTCGATTGGCATCGGGCGCAGCGTGGTCGATTTGGCGAAGATAAATCAAACACCAATGCACGCTACTATTATCAGATGAAAAAGCAACATCCGGATATTGATATTCCGGTCTATGGCGTGCCAATTAATCGACGGGAAGTGCTCGGTGTTTTACATTTAAAAGGATCAATCATTGACGACACGGTCATTTATAGCGGTGCCAGTATTAATAATGTCTATCTACATAAGCTCGATAAATACCGTTATGATCGATATCACTTTATTACCAATAAAGCGTTAGCCGATAGTATGATCAAGTACATTGATGACAACTTTTTACCGTTTGAAGGTTTGCAACGATTAGATATTGAAAATCATAAAACCCGTAAGCAACTGAAATCGGCAATTAAATCGTTACGCCAGCACCTTTCCGGAGCCAATTATCAATATTCCGGCAATGCTGACAACAAATCATTATCAGTTGCGCCTATTGCAGGGTTGGGACGCAATAATGCGTTAAATAAAATTATTCATCATCTGGTTAATATTACTCAGAAGAAAATTATATTTTGCACCCCGTACTTTAATCTACCGAATATTTTAGTACGCGACATTATTCGTTTACTACGTAAAGGTCGAAAAGTTGAGATTATTATTGGTGATAAAGTAGCAAATGACTTTTATATACCGGAAGATCAACCATTTAACATTTCCGGCGGGCTTCCTTATTTATATGAAATCAATTTAAGACGCTTTATCGAACGTCTGCAATCGTATGTTGATAAAGAGCAATTGATTATTCGTTTATGGAAAGATCAAGATCAAACCTATCACTTAAAAGGGGTTTGGGTCGATAATGACTGGATGCTGGTAACCGGTAATAACCTTAATCCGAGAGCTTGGCGTTTAGATCTTGAAAACGGCATTTTAGTTCACGATCCAAAGCATCAGCTAAAACATCAACTACAACAAGAACTTGATACTATTCGTGAAAAAACCACATTGGTTACGCATTTCCAACAAATTCAAGCTAGCCAATTTTACCCTAAGCAGGTACACAAGCTGATTAAAAGACTTAGTCGTATTCGGGTTGATAGAATTATCAAGCGCTTACTGTAGCCAATAAAATTGCTGATTTTGATTTATCAAATTAAGTTATGTTTGATAACAATTATCCAAACCAGCAATAGTATACCAACCATGCCCCGGTAGCCAATCCTAACCGGGGCATAAATTTTCAAACTTATTTATGCTATTTCAATATGTTGATAGCGCCAAAAGATAAATTATCTTGTCAAAAACTTTCAGAAAACACCTACGTTTCAGTATAAAACTATTAACATTGATTTTAGACAGAAATCAAAGGATATAACTACTTAAAAACCTTACAAAGCAAAGCTTCATCAAATCATCAAAAGAATAACGACTAAGGTTAGTCATCAGTAAAAGTTAAAACCCTTGTCAAGAACTTTCAGAAAACACCCATGTTTAAGTAAAAAACATAAATATCGATTTAGAAAGAGATCAAAGGTTTTGTCGGCTTATAAAAATCTACAAAGCAAAGCTTTATCAAATCATCCAAAGATTAACAACTAAGGGCTAGTCATCAGCAAAAGTTAAAAAAACCTTGTCAAGAACTTTCAGAAAATACCTATGTTTTAGTATAAAACTACTAACATTGATTTTAGACAGAAATCAAAGGATATAACTGCTAAAAAACCTTACAAAGCTAAGCTTTATCAAATCATCCAAAGATTAACGACTAAGGCTAGTCATCAGCAGAAGTTAAAAACCCTTGTCAAAAACTTTCAGAAAATACCTGTGTTTTAGTAAAAAACATAAATATCGATTTAGAAAGAGATCAAAGGCTTTGTCGGCTTAGAAAAATCTATAAAGCTAAGCTTTGTCAAATCATCCAAAGAATAACGACTAGGAACTAGTCATCAGCAGAAGTTAAAACGCTTGCCAAGAACTTTCAGAAAATACCTATGTTTAAGTAAAAAAACATAAATATCGATTTAGAAAGAGATCAAAGGCTTTGCCGGCTTATAGAAATCTATAAAGCTAAGCTTCGTCAAATCATCCAAAGAATAACGACTAGGAACTAGTCATCAGCAAAAGTTAAAACCCTTGTCAAGAACTTTCAGAAAATACCCATGTTTAAGTAAAAAATATGAATATCGATTTAGAAAGAGATTAAAGGCTTTGTCGGCTTATAGAAATCTACAAAGCTAAGCTTCGTCAAATCATCCACAGAATAACGACTAGGAACTAGTCATCAGCAGAAGTTAAAAACCCTTGACAAGAACTTTCAGAAAATACCCATGTTTAAGTAAAAAATATGAATATCGATTTAGAAAGAGATCAAAGGCTTTGTCGGCTTATAGAAATCTACAAAGCTAAGCTTTGTCAAATCATCCAAAGAATAACGACTAGGGTTAATCATCAGTAAAAGTTAAAAACCCTTGTCAAGAACTTTCAGAAAATACCTATGTTTTAGTAAAAAACTATCGGTTTCTTATTCACTTTCTTATTTATTGGTATTTTGTTGCAGGCTTAAAACCATTCTGGCATTTGATGCGCTGGTTGCAATAATATCGATAACACCGGAGCGAAGCGCCCCTAGAATGGCGGTGGCTTTGGTATTTTCTGAGGCGATAGCAATCACACACGGTATATTGCGTAGCTCTTCGATACTTAAGCCAATAACGCGATCATTCATCACCGTATCGACCGGATTACCTTGAATATCAAAAAAGCCATAACCGGCAATATCACCAATCACCCCTTGATTTAACGTGGCGTAGGTGATCTCTTGTGGGGTAAACCAACCGAGTTGAACCATATAACAATTTTCGTTCATATCACCCAGACCAACCAAAGCAATATCGGCTTTAGAGGCTCTTTCTAAGGTATCTTTGATCACTCGATTTTGCATAAATGCACGTTTTAACTCACGGTTTTCAACATAAGCTGGCGCATATAATGTTTCGCTGGTGGCGTTAAATTTTCTGGCAAGGCTTCGACTAATATGGTCAGCATCGATAATCTCGCCAACTCGTTGTGTACCGCCAATTCCACAAATAAATTTACACTGTTTTTCGGGAAATACACCAATATGGCTGGCAATGGCAGCCACATTGCGCCCCTGTCCTACGGCAACGGTCATGCCGTTTTTTAAGGTGCTTGATAGGTAATTAGAAACTAGCGCAGCAACTTGCCGGCGTTGTTCATCTTCATCTTGATGATCTAAAGCAATCAGTGCCCGTTTGATACCAAAATTATTAACAAATTGCTGTTCTATTCGTGAGCTAAAGACAGGATGATATTTAACATTGATTTCAACAATCCCTTCAGCTCTCGCTTTTTTTAATAAACGACCAACTTTAATCCGTGATATACCAAATCGCTTTGCAATCTCTTCTTGAGTCTGTTCATACTCATAGTAGGCAACTGCGATTTCGGTAAGTAGTTCTGACTCTTGTTTATCATTGAATATATCCATTGGTGCGCCTTGTGTTTTATCTTAGCTTTGCTGATTAATAGCGGATAATATATTACAAAAACCTTTAGCTTGCCATGCACTGCGTCCAATAAATAAGCCATCGATGTTCGGTTGCGCAATCAATAAGGTTGAATTTTCAAGGTTTACGCTGCCTCCATACAATAAAATTATTTTATTCGCTATCTCGGTACCATACATTTCAGTTAATGCAAGTCTAAGTCGATGATGAATAGATTCTGCTTCTTCCGGTGTAGCCGGAACGCCATGTTCACCAATTGCCCAAATAGGCTCATAGGCAATGATAACTTGTTCAACTTGCGTTTTATCGACGCCATGCAGGGCAATTTTCATCTGTTTAACTACGGCTTCATGCGACACGCCCCACGCTTTTTCTTGAGCACTATCACCAATGCATACTAAAGGGGTGAGCTGGTGCTTTAATGCCGCATGTACCTTTTTATTGACAGTCATATCGGTTTCGCCAAAAAATTCCCGTCGCTCTGAATGCCCCATTTCCACCAGTTTAGCGCCGGTATCTTTTGCCATAATCGGCGAAATTTCACCGGTAAAAGCGCCTGAATCTTCAAAATGCATATTTTGTACGCCGGTTAAACAGTTCAGATTATGGCGCTGTATATAGTCAGATACTTCACGAACGCAGGTAAAAGGCGGAATAACAAAAGGTTGGATTTGTTTTTTTAAATTTTCCGGATAGAAGGTTCTTAACTGCTCACAATACAATAGCGCATCAGCTAATGTTTTATTCATTTTCCAGCTAGTGCCAATATAGATTTTTTTCATGATTCATCCTGTAATTAAAAATAGTTAGGCGGTAAATGGCAACGCTCAATTCTAATCAGAAACAACAAGCTTATACATAAGCGAAAACAGACTATTCAGTTTGGTATCTATTGCTTAATAACTTATGTGATTAGATCAATACTTAGCGTTATTAAAAATGACGTTTAAAAATTAAAAAAACACTTCATACAAGTAACAATACCGGTATGAAGTGCAAAATGAATGACTAGTTAAGACCTAACCGTTTTTTGTAATTTTTAACGTGATAATCTGTTGCTTTGATCGCTTGAATCACATCATCAGCCGTCACCTCAAAAGGCATGCTATGAATAGTTTCAACCGGATCTACCGCTTTTTTACCGATAAGTTCAAACTCTTCATCGGTAATTTTATCTAAGTGAACTTCCTCGAGCGTAATTGGTAAACCGAGTTTAAGATAGAGGTCGATATAACGCTCCAATTCAGCAATCGGTCGCCCTTCTAAAACCAATTGAGCTATTGTGCCATACGCCACTTTTTCACCGTGGGTTAAATGATGCACATCACCCGGTACCGCAGTAAAGCCGTTATGAATTGCATGAGCGGCGCCTAATCCACCATTTTCAAAGCCAAGACCACTTAATAACGTATTGGCTTCAACCACGGCTTCTAAAGCTGGGGTAACCAATTTCTTTTCATTCGCTTCTACTGCTAAAAGCGCATATTCAAAAATGGTTTTTTCACACTCTCTGGCAATAGCTTCACCGGCTATGGTTGCAATGCCGCCAGCATCAGTTTTATGACAGCTACGAATTGAAGTTCGTGCTTCAACCCATGTGGCTAAACCGTCAGCAATCCCCGATTTTAATGAGCGAACTGGCGCATTAGCAATCACACGAGTATCAACCAATACCAAATCCGGATTTTTATAATGGTGCCATAGGAAATCAAACACGCCGTCTTCGGTATAGACCACTGACACTTTAGCCGTTGGCGCATCGGTCGAGGCGGTGGTTGGTACGCACACTTTTGGAATGTTATATTTTGCGGCTAAGGCTTTTGCAGTATCTAACGTTTTACCGCCACCGACACCAATAATGGCATCAAATTTTTTATCTTTATACTCATCGAGCAGTCGATTGATTTCAACCATAGAGCACTCACCATTAAACACAGCTTTGGTAATGTCTAATCCTGAGTTGGTTAATGAATCTGCCAGTTGATTTGCCGCTATATTCCAGATGTTTTGATCGGCAAGAATTAAAAAATGCGTTCCAAAAGGTTTAATATACACATCTGCTCGTGTAAGTAAATCTTTACCCTGTACATATCTGTTAGGACTAACAAAAACCTTATCCATAATTACTACCTCTTTTTATGACTTTTTACTCACATTTCATCATCCAAAAATTGAATGATGATTAATACATTGCTTAGGCATTTTGTTGATTTTCTAGTTTTAATTGCTCCAAAAATTGATTTATGATCATCCACGATGATTCAGAACCGGCATCACGATGACCGATCGCCCTTTCACCTAGTCGCATTGAACGCCCTTTTTTAGCTATCAATGCAATGGTATTATCTGACCCTTTTTTCATTTCATCTACGCAGGTTTGTAGTGTCTTTATCGGATCGTCCCCTTCCTGATAATTTTTTAATACATCTAACCCGGGGATCAGGGCATCGACCATGGTTTTATCACCTACTTCGGCCTTGCCTCGAAACTGTACCGCTTCAACGCCGTCTTGATACATTTGACAAAATTCTTTAAAGGTGACCTCTTGTTTTCCAACGGTATGAGTCGCCATTTTCATAAAGAAACTGCCGTATAAAGGCCCTGATGCACCGCCAACTTTACTTAACAAAATCATGCCGACCTTTTTCATCAATTCAGCAATATCCGCCGTTGTTTCAGACAGTGTCGGTAACTGTTTTTCGACCTCCCGAAAACCAATGGTTAAATTAATACCATGATCACCATCACCGATATCGGAATCCAATTTACTGAGATGATCACGATTTTGTTCAGCCATTTCGGCAAGTTTTTTAAATGTTTCGATAAAATAGGACTTGGTTAGCATCAGCGCGCTCATTTCTACTCTCCTTGGTTATTTATAGGCAACTTTGAAATACGGGGTGTCACATGGATGATCTAATAACTGCTTAAGTTCATCATCGAGTTTAATGACAGATATAGACATCCCCACCATATCCATGGAAGTGACATAATTGCCAACCAATGGGTTGTAAATTTTAATGCCCTTTTGCGCCAATAGCAGATGAGCTTTACGATAACAGACATACTGATCCATTAAAGCTAATCCCCCTAGCCCATTAATGAGTAATTGGACTTCATCACCTGATTTGAGTTGGGAATCTTGTAAGATATGATCAATGAGTTGACTAACAACATAATCGGCTTTTTCAAGTTTTGTTCTTTCAATACCCGGCTCACCATGAATGCCCATACCAACTTCCATATCACCGTCTTGCATTTCAAAAATCGGCTCGCCAGTTACAGGGAGTGTTGATGATGAAAGCGCTACACCAATTGAATAAGTATTGGCATTTGCTTTTTGGGTTAATGCTTTAACTTTGTCGAGATCATATCCTTTAGCTGCGGCGCTACCGGCAACTTTAAAGACAAAAACGTTACCTGCCACACCACGACGATCGGGTATGTTTTTAGAAGAATAGATATCATCGGTTGTGGTGACTGTTTCAACACGAATACCGTCTTGAGCAGCGAGTTCAGCGCCCATATCAAAATTCATTACATCTCCGGCATAATTGCCGTAAACAAACAAGCAACCTTTACCGGCATCAACCGCTTTAACCGCTTCATAGCAATATTCTGGCGAAGGTGAAGTATTGACATTGCCCACTGCTGCTGCATCAGCAAAATCTTTACCGACATAACCTAAAAAAGCCGGTTCATGACCTGATCCGCCGCCGATGATAATTCTGACTCTTGGTTCAGCGCTTATCTTTTTACTGACAATAACCCGATCACAGTCATCTTTAAGCTTGACATAATCACTGTGCGCTAAACAGTAGCCTTCTAACATCTCTTCAACGACATCATAGCCATCATTAATTAATCTTCTCATTACACTACCTCTACCTTTTTACTTTTAACCTAACACTTAACCTACCAGGAAAAGTGATAACACATATCCACCGACAATACCTGCACTCACAGCAGCGACGATATTTTTAACTGATTTACGTTTGCTTCCACCTGTTAACGCCGAGGCAACCCAGACACCGACACCTGCCGCAAGTCCCTGATCGACCCAAACTGATCCACTTTGGGTAATCATCGGCGTTGCAATACCATGATTAATGCACCAAACTGTGCCAACAATAAAGGCTGCGGCCATCCAACCACCAATTGGACCCCAATTATCAACCATTCGCCCCCACGCCATTCGGATGACGAAAGGAAAAATAAATCCCCCAATTAATGTTGCAATCGCTAATTTTATTGACATGATTCACTACTCCTTATTCGGTAACTTATCTCTTCTTTTGAAAAACTTTGATTTGTTTATTGCGCAAAATCTTCTCTTTTGCCTCTTTCAATTTTTCAAAATCAGTGCGGCGTAAGCCTGGCTCTCTTGGATTTTCATTAGTAAACTCTTTCTTCTTCGCCATGTCTTTTTCAATATAGGCTGCGGTAATTCCCCCTAAAGTTGCTCCGCAAGTCACCAGAATGATTGTTGGCATTGAAGATACAAACGCTTCTCCACCTTGAATAAAGGTATCTCGCATAATCCCGCATACAGCAATCGCAAGCCCCATATCAACAAAGGCGGCATCATCTTCGTTGCCGGTTAAATTAATGTAGTGATTCATATACCACATAGGTCCAATGATGATGACTGCCGCTAAAAATCCACCAAAAATCCCGTAAGTCCCTAATTGAGACCATACCGACATAACGATCATTCCAGCAATACAATAACCAACAAAACTACGAAAAAATTTCATCGCTATGCTCTCTTCTTAAATATTTTGTAATTCAGCTAAAATACCTTCTACATCGTCATCTACCATGGCTTGTATAGACGCAACAAACGCCCCTTCTACCAAAGGCGCATCGACTAAAGTCACTTTACTTTTGAGCTCTTCATCTTCGATTAGGTCAATAGCGGTTTCAGTACTTAGTATCGCACTGCCAATATCAGCAAAAATTAGGATGTTTTTGTGATTTTTAGATTGTTCAATAATGTTGTAAATCGCAACTGCATCGGTTCCCAAACGTCCGTCATCAGTTCCGCCTGCGGAATGAATTTCTACATCTCCGGTTGAATCAACCATCTCTTCTATCATCTCCTTTAAACCATCGGTAATTTTTCTACTATGCGATACTAAAACGATACTAACCATGAATCCTCCGAACAAATGTTTGCCTAATAATCTTTTGTTCAATTATATCGAATAAAGTTTTGGCGAAAATGGTTTTATAATAAATTTGTGACTAAGATCTAAATATTTATTCATTTTGTTTTTCAGATGAAAATCACGGTGAAAATGCCAATAGTCAAAATTTCACTATTGTTATTGTGATCTTTTAACAAAATGAACGCTTTTTAAAATGTCATACAAATGTTCATAGCATTGACTTAATAACAACAAAAATCGCCCTAATGGATTGGGTCATGTTAAAAAACAAAGTGATAGACACTTGTTTATCGTTAATCGACAAAGCAATGCACTGATTTTTGAGAAATGAAAACAACCCATCAAAATATGAACAGATCGCTTTTTGTTTGAGTTTTTTAGCGAATATCGCCAAATAGATACGTCTTTAATAATCAGTGAAAAGAATGTAGGTTGAAAGCGTTTTAAGCCGATAAGACCACTCATCTAAACTGTTTATTAATTTCATTGATGATTTTGCAATGTTTTGGTTGCTATCAGAAAATCATATTGCTTAACGGTTTTTGATTTGAAAGGGGATTGCAGCAATATTTAAATAAAACCAACGCTATTAAAATAACGTTGGTTTGGGATGAATTATTATTGAACGATGAATGGTTTAATGTTTACCAAACTTCTTTACACACCTCATGTACCGTAGAAAAAGGAACTGCTGTCCACTTGTTACCTACAACTTTATGCACGCCACTGTTTAACATAAATACCACATGATGCGTATTGCCATTATCAGTGGTATCGGACACCCATGCATGTCGTTGTGATGTACCATTGACTAATCCTGAAGTGAGGAAATCGGATTTAGGATAATATTCTTTTACCACTTGCCCCCATTCGCCATTTAATCCACCGTCAAATTTTCTGGTCATGGCAACGCCGTGACCGAGATTCCCACTGTCAGCTGTTGGGTCTAATGCTTGCGGGGTATTATTCCAATCGGCGATAGTTAACTGATTTTGAATGCCACCACATAGATCTTCAGAATACTCATTGGTTTCTCTTACATATTTTGCCCAGAATTTAAGATCCGTCCAAAATACGATTCTATCTTCTATACCCTTGCTATCTTTTGGCCAAATAAAAACTTGAAATGTTTTTCTTTGTGGCTTCGCGTTAAAGGTGACTACACCAAGTTCATTGACAGATATATTATCATCATCGGTTGAAAACAGATAATCTTGCTGATCGTTACTCAGCCAAAGTTGAAATGTTGCACCTTTGAAAGCAGTTTTAGGAAATTTATTATTATAACCATTATTATTTAAGAAAAATCCTAATTCCGGATGCCACTGAGATTGTATATATCCACCACCGTGTTTTGTATTTGGCGTTGCACTGATATGATCACTATTCCAGCCATAACCATAAGGCATATCACCGTCATATTGAATCCATGACCAATTTTTGCTACTCATCATAGGGTTAGGTCGGGCGTAGCAAATTTGATTAATGGATGATTTAAAGATATATTCTTGCTTAACATCAGCATAATCAATATTCGATTCAAAAGGCAAGCCGTATTGGGTTGCCGCTTTTATATTTTTGATTGAAAGCACTAATTTATAAGGCGCACGGCAAGGTTCCATTGTGTTATTTAATTCATTTTCCGGCACCTGCTTATACCGACTATCACCTAGCCCGTTTCCACCCGGAAGGCTGTAATACCAAGTGGCAGACAATACCCCCTCCGGTATCCCCTCATCACCGTCTTCATCGAAAATCGTCACGCCTAAATTTTCTGCAATATCGGATAATTTAACTTCTTGACCATTGGCTTCAATAATAAGTTTATTATCTTCGTTTGAATCTTGCTTAGCTGGCAAAACCCATTTGATATCGTTATAAGTGGTTGACGGGCTGATCTTAAAATCTTGAATATTGCTTTGACTATCTCGTAACTGCCCGTTCGGCATACTTACAATACTGAGTTTTTCGGCGAAAGCCGATGAATCAACTATCTCACCATTGATTGAGATACTCGGGGAATGACCATGAATTTTTTCGATCGTTGAAATCGAAAATACGGCATTGGCGCAATTGACATAACCTAAAACAAAAACAACAGGCAAATAATTAAACAAATTTACTAATTTATTGTTTTTTAACACCAGCAATAAACTAATACCTCTCTTAATTAAAATTGATATCCAGCTCAATTTGGCTCTCCTTATAAGTCCATTTTTTATAACAAATTATTTTCATAATAATTTAAATGCCTTTTGGGATATTTTTGTTTTATAGTTACATTAGCTAAGCTAGTAATTATTTGTACTAATTGATTAAATAAATATCACTTCTCTAACATTAAATATCTAACTTGATATCTAAGACATTTTGCGAATTATCGTTCTAATTTTTTAAGCAATCAATATGGTGATTATGGCGATTGATCATCAAATATACAGGATGATATTTAGACGATTAAAAAAAATGGACGGGCTTTTTTTAGAAATTTATAAATCTTTTACGAAAATTATTGATTAATATCATTTTAATTCATTTTTTCCAAATAAAATCAATCATTAAAACGATAGAATTTTTATTCAAAACACTTAAATATGTTTTACCTATTAATTCAATATCCAGAATAAATGAACATTTATTAGTTTAATCACATCACTGTTTTAAAAATGCAAATAAATGACTTAACTTATTGAAATATTGATGATATCTAAGATAGATTTGTACACCAACGCTATCGAAATAACGTTGGTGAGATAGGAATGATTATTGAGGAAAGAATGATTTTATGGTTACCAACGCTCTTTACACACTTCGTATACCATAGCAAAAGGAACGGCTGTCCATTGTGTGCCTTGGACTTTATTTACACCACCATTTAACATAGTGACTACGTTATGTATAGAGCCATTCCCATTGGTATCTGATACCCATGCATGTCGTTGCTCTGTACCATTAACGAATGCTGAAGTTGGAAAATCAGAATTAGGATAATATTCTTTTATAAGTTGACCCCATTCGCTATTTAATCCACCATACGTTTTTCTTGTCATGGTCACGTTAGTCGCCATGACATTGTTATCAGTTGCTGGATCTAATGCTTGCGGGGTATTATTCCAATCAGCGATGGTTAACTGATTTTGAATGCCCCCACACAGATCTTCAGAATACTCATTGGTTTGTCTTACATATTTTGCCCAGAAGTCAAATGCTGACCAAAATAAAACCCTATCTTCCAGACCTTTAGCATCTTTTGGCCAAGCAAAAATTTGAAATGCCGCTCTTTTGGGCTTAGCGTTAAAAGTTACAATGCCAAGTTCATCTATCGATATATTTTCATCATCGGTTGACCACAAATAATCTTGCTGATCATTACTCATCCAAAGTTGGAAAGTTGCACCTTTAAATATGGTTCTAGGAAATCTATTGTTGTAATTATCTTCCAATAAAAATCCTAATTCTGGATCCCATTCTGATTTTAAATATCCGCCGCCGTGTTTTGGATCTGGCGTTGAACTTATATTACGACTATTCCAGCCATAACCATATGGTTCATCGCCGTTATATTGCGTCCATGACCATCTATTGCTATTCATCATTGGGTTAGTTCGGGCGTAACAAATTTTATTAATCTTTGATTTAAAGACATATTCTTGTATCACATCCGCATAGTCAATTTCAGATTCTGACGGCAAGCCATATTCGGTTTGGGCTTTAATATTTTTGATTGATAGCACTAATTTATAAGGCGCACGGCAAGGTTCCATTTTGCTGTTTAACTCACTTTCAGGCACCGGTTTATATTGAGCCTCACCTTTTCCTTTTCCACCTGGAAAGCTGTAATACCAAGTAGCAGATAATACCCCTTGTGGTACCCCTACATCACCGTCTTCATCGAAAATACCGACCCCTAAATTTGCTGCAATATCGGATAATTTCACTTCTTGACCGTTGGCTTCAATGATAATTTTATTATCTTCATTTGAATCTTGCTTAGCGGGTAAAACCCATTTGATATCGTTATAAGTGGTTGACGGGTCGACTTTAAAATCTAGAATGTCGCTTTGGCGATCACGTAACTTACCGTCTGGCATGCTTACCACAGTTAATTTATCGGAAAATCCGGATGAATCAACTAACTCATCATTAATGGCAATAGCAGGGTAATGCCCATGAATTCTTTCGAGCGTTGAAATCGATAAAACGGCATTAGCGCCATTGATATGACCTAAAACAATTAATGCAGTCAAACAATGAATTTTTGTGTTAAATTTATTGTCAAAAGATTGAGATAAGAAGTCTAAACCCCTTTTAACAATTGGTGACATCCAGTTCAAGTTTGCTCTCCTTATAATTATAATTTTCTAAAACAAATAATACTGATAGTGTTGTTATGTCCTTCAGATATTTTTCACAATTTAGCTTACTAAACTGGTTAACAACTAAACTCAAAATGGTTAAGTAAAACTCACTGATTTAAATTAAGTTTCTAACATCATATCAATAGACACTGAGCACATTATCGATCGGATTAATCGATCAATCAATGCACTATTAATGGTGATTGACTATCAAATGTACAGATCAGTTTTTCAACAGCACAAAAATAAAAATGAACTTGATTAATTTTTTTCAGAATAAAAATTCATATCTTTATGATTTGTCATTACTTTATCTTTATTTTTTAAGAAAATTGCCTTAATGCCTAACTAAAATATTTTTCAAAATAAAGCTGCTTATTCATGTTATCTATTGAATTAATAGCCAAAAAAATAGGCTTATTTGACTATTATCCGGCAAAATTTAGGGAAAAAATCGAAGATAGCGAGCAGAAGTTTTTTCAAAAAAAGTGGATTATTTGCCAAAATTGCCAAGTTAGCAGTTCTTCCATTGCTATCCCTATCCCTTAAACTTAATCAGGGCAAATTTAGAAAGTTTAGCTTGTCGAAAAGATAACAAATTGAGGTTGATTGAATGCTTTGTTAATCGTCATTGAGGCGAGATTTCATCAAGTAGTTAAAAAAGATAACTACTTGATGAAAAACTAATTAGAAGTTAATTTCAGCGCCGACAAAATAGCGTCGACCTTCTAATGTTTTACCATAATCTTGATTGCTGACATCTTTATCAAACAGATTATAAACACCGGCAAACACTTTAGTACTTTTATGCACTTTATAAGCCGCGCCAATATCCCAGAAAGTGTATCCCGGGTATTCAATCTTTTTACCGGTACGGTTAGTGGTGCTTTCTACACCGTAGTATGCCATTTTAGCCCATAAATCCCATTGTTCTGTGGCGTTCCAGTCAAGTTGAGTATTGAACTTTTGTTTAGGCGTACGATTTAATGGTTTACCTTTATTTTTACCGGTCTTTTGTTCGGTCTTCGTCCATGAATAGTTCGAACTTAATAAGAAGTTGCCAAATAATGGTGTTTTAAAGGTCAATTCCAATCCTTTAAGATCGGCTTTATCAACGTTTTCACGCCCTTGAACAAAATCAAATTTTTCTCGATAGCCATTGATTTGACATTTACGCGATCCTGCTTCACCACGGCAAATATAATAGGATTGAATTTTATCTTTATATTTAGTGTAGAACGCTGTTGCCGACGCATCCACACCATAATCATTGGTATAACCTAAGCCAATTTCGAAATTTTGGGTTTTCTCAGGTCTCAAATCCGGGTTACCCATAATCATTCCTTTATTACCGGTACCGGAACCGCCGGTCACTTGTCCCCAATCAGCAACAACTTGACGCAATTGTGGGGCGGCAAATCCTGTTGAATAACCGCCTTTTAAAGTGAAGTTATCATCGATATTCCAAACACTATAAATACGTGGATTCCAGTTACTGCCATAATTCTCATCTTTATTAAAACGTAATCCAAAGGTGAAACTTAAATTATCTAAAACCCGCACCTCATCTTCGGCAAATAAAGCGTAGTTCCAACGGTCAATTTTAGTTAATCGAGTATTTAATTGGTTACCTTTATCATGCAACTCTTGATAGTTATACTTTCCACCGACAGTTAACATATTAATTGAAAACGGAATGGTTATTCGTGTATCGGCATCGGTATTTCGAATCTTCATTTTTCTTTCAGGATTGTTGTTGCCTTCATAAGCCACAAAGCTTGTGGTGGAGATATCGCCAAACATGCCGTTATGTGTTAAAGCAAAGCTGCTTCGATGATTATCACGTGGGAAGTCGCCTCGATTAGTTGGGCGAGTTTTTCCGGCACTGGCTTTACTTTTTTGTAAAGAACGACCAAAATCCAAATCAAACCTTTGGGTATCGCTGGCATTTAACGATAGCTTACCATTCAAACTTTGTAACTGTTGCTGTGCATGACCATTGAGAAATTTATCTTCATGCCGTTTCGAATATTGGCCGTAAAGTTGAATACCTAAGATATCTTCAATAATGGGTCCCATTGTTGAAAAACTGGTTACATAGGTATTTTTTTCGCTTGAACGATACGGTATAACAGACTCAAAACGTAATCCGGCATGCCATTCATCCGAGACTTTTTTGGTGATAATGTTAATTACCCCACCCATCGCATCAGATCCATATAATGAAGACATTGGACCCCGAACCACTTCGATGCGATCAATAGCGGTTAACGGCGGCAACCAACCTTGCTCAAAACCCGAATTATCGCCATTTGGTCTGGTCTCACGAGTACTGATTTTTTTACCGTCAACGAGAATCATTGTATATTTTGAATCCATACCACGAATACTGATATCGGTAGAATCACCACCGCCAGTAATTGTAACGCCGGGAATATCTTTCAAGGCATCTGTTACATCTCGATAAGGTTTGTTGCTAATCTCTTCTGGTGTAATAACCGATATCGTGGCTGGCGCTTCCTTGACTTGTTGAGCAAATCCCGAAGCTGTAACGACCATAGTTTCAGTTTCAGAATTGGTGTCGGCCATAGCAGCACTTGACAATAATAAAAGGCTAGTGTTAATGACGTGAGTCGCTAACTTCAATTTTCGCTTTATCTCCATTTTTTATAACCCCATTATTTATAATGATATTTTAGACTTCCCCTCAGGTAACACTACAGTAAATGAGAATAATTATCAATATCTTTAATAAAAATTATTTATTAGTAGACAAAGAGCAATTTTTTAAATAATAATGGTTATCATTTTTATTTGCAGAAAGGAAATTATCATGAACAGAAATAAAAAACTACTTTTAAGCACGCTAGCTGCTGTGATTTTAGGTCTTACAGGTTGCCAATCAACCTCAAAAATGAATGTGGTAGTCGATAATAATAGTATCGAAGTGCCTAAATCACCTAAAAAAGTGGTGGTTATGAATTATGGTGCTCTTGATACTTTAGATGCATTAGGTAAAGGCTCAATAGTTACCGCTGTACCACAATCGGTGATCCCTTCTTATCTACAAAAATATAATAATAATGGTATTGCTGATACCGGCAATATGAAAGAACCCAATATAGACGCAATAAAAAACCTTAAACCCGATTTAATTATTATTGACGGTCGACAAGCCAGTAAAGATGCCCAATTAAGACAAATTGCCCCTGTTCTGAATTTAAGTGTTAATGCCAAAAATTACTATGATTCCACCCGAAATCATATCTATGCGTTAGCCTCTATCACCGGCACAGAAAGTAAAGGTAAAGCGATCATTGAGTCGCTGGATGTTAAACTTCAACAAGCGCAAGCAATCAGTCATAATAGCCATAAAAAGGCCATTGTTGCTATCCATAATGACGGAAAAGTAATTCTTATTAATAACAGTTCAAGCGCAGCCCTTATTCATGATGTGTTAAACGTTAAACGTGCTGTTCCTGCGGAAAGTAACAAAATCACACAAATTGGCGAAAAACCTAAACCAGTATTTATTGATAATAACTATATAAAATCGGTTAAACCTGACATTATTTACGTTGTCGATCGCAGTAAAGCAATTGGTAATACAGCGATGAAAGAGAACTTTTTCGATTCAAAAGTGCTGAAAAATAGTAAAACACAAGTTGTTTATTTAACACCTGATCTTTGGTACCTATCCGGTGGCGGTGCAGAAAGTTTAGAGCGCCAAATTGACGAAGTTATCAATGGTCTAAAATAAATCTTATATAAAAGCATGATGATTGCAGTTTGTATCTTATCCTAACTCCACCTGCCCTCACGTACGTGAGGGCTTTATTATTATCCTCAAACAAGATTGACTGATTAAATACATCTATATTGGTGATTGATTGTTATTTGCTTGCACAATATAACAATCAAATCAACTGAAAATTCTTAACAAATGAAAGCAAATCAAAAATCGCTGTTTCAACAAAATTCAAATGTGATAAAATGCCGTCGTTTTTTTAATAATCAACATTAAGCAGTAAAAGTTTATTAATTCTCAACTTTATACCCCTTAAATATTTAACACTATTATAAATACTATGAATATGTCATCCCCTACTATTGGATTTGTGAGCCTTGGTTGTCCTAAAAATTTAGTTGACTCAGAGCGAATTTTAACCGAATTGCGCACGCAAGGTTATCGTGTGGTACCCAGTTACGATAATGCCGATTTAGTGATCGTCAATACCTGTGGTTTTATCGATAGCGCGGTACAAGAATCGTTAGAAGCGATCGGCGAAGCATTAAATGAAAATGGTAAAGTCATTGTAACCGGCTGTCTTGGTGCGAAAGAAGATCAAATACGTAATGTTCATCCGAAAGTGTTGGAAATATCTGGTCCGCACAGCTATGAAGCGGTACTGACTCATGTCAATAAATATGCACCAAAACCGGCTTATAATCCCTTTACCAGCTTAGTGCCGGAGCAAGGTGTTAAATTGACACCTAAACATTATGCCTATTTAAAAATATCTGAAGGCTGTAATCATAGCTGCACCTTTTGCATTATTCCTTCATTGCGGGGCGAAATGGTCAGTAGACCAATTGGAAATGTGCTTGATGAGGCAAAAAGATTAGCTGAAAGCGGCGTAAAAGAGTTATTGGTTATTGCTCAAGATACTTCAGCTTATGGAGTTGATATTAAAAATCGCACCAATTTTTGGAACGGCATGCCTTTGAAAACCGATATCCAAACTTTGTGTGAGCAGTTAGCTACGTTAGGCATATGGGTGAGACTGCATTACATGTATCCTTACCCTAGCGTCGATAATTTAATACCGTTAATGGCTGAAGGCAAAATCTTACCTTATTTAGATGTGCCACTGCAACATGCCAGCCCAACCGTTTTAAAATCGATGAAACGACCGGGAACCATTGACCGAACGCTTGAACGAATACATAAATGGCGAGATATTTGCCCCGATATAACATTACGTTCAACTTTTATTGTCGGTTATCCGGGTGAAACCGAGCAAGACTTTGAGTTACTGCTCGACTTTTTAACTAAAGCCGAACTTGATCGGGTGGGTTGCTTTCCTTATAGTCCGGTTGAAGGCGCACAAGCCAATGCGCTCGCAAATCAGATTCCGGAAGCGATCAAACAAGAGCGTTTTCATCGCTTTATGCAATTACAACAAACTATATCAAGCAAAAAACTTCGTAATAAAGTTGGTCAAACATTATCAGTTATCATTGATGAAGTGGATGCCGAAGGTGCCATTGGTCGCAGTATGGCAGATGCACCCGAAATTGACGGTGTTGTTTATCTTAATGATGAAAATAGTGTTAAAGTGGGCGATATTGTTCAAGTTGAAATTGAACACTCTGATGAATATGATCTATGGGGAACTGTTAAACAGTAAACAAAACAAATGAAGCTACATTATCGACACGAAATTAAACATATCATTACACTTGCAATACCGGTAATGATTGCCCAAATATCACAAACCGCCATTACGTTTGTTGATACCATTATGGCTGGCAACTATAGTAAAACGGCGCTATCTGGCGTCGCCATTGCTGTCTCTATTTGGCTGCCGACAATCTTATTTGGGCAAGGGTTGCTCACCGTTTTAACCCCTATCATTTCAAACTTAAATGGTGCTGCTAAGCGTAATTTGGTCGCTGACCACACCCGTCAAGGTGTGGTTATTGCACTGATTTTGTCGGTAATGATGATGCTGATTTTATATCACTCCGATAAAATCATCAGCTTAAGAAGCTCAGCTGAGCACCCTATTGATCCGCAAATGGTCGAGGTTGCTGTCTCATTTTTACGCGCCATAATGTGGGGCGTTCCTGCATTCTTGCTGTTTTTAGTCTATCGTAACCAGTGCGAAGGGCTGTCCAATACTAAACCGGCAATGGTGATAATCTTTATTGCTTTGCTTGCTAATATTCCAATCAACTACATTTTAATTTACGGCAAGCTAGGTTTGCCGGCTTTTGGTGGTGTTGGATGCGGTATCACGGCGGCAATTATCTTTTGGTTGATGTTTATTTTAATGCGCCTTTATACTTTAACTACAGCAAGCCAAAAGGATATTCGTAACACGCCTGTCACTAAACTGGTCGACTTTGCGATCATCAAAAAAGTGATTGTGCTGGGCACGCCGTTGGCATTGGCGTATTTCTTTGAAATGAGCTTGTTTGCGGTTATCGCCCTGTTAATTGCCCCACTGGGGCAAATAACGGTAGCTGCTCATCAAATTATCTTCACAATCAGCAGTTTAACTTTTGCTATCCCTTTATCACTTGGGGTTGCAACCAGTATTCGTGTTGGATATTTACTGGGCAAACAAAAGCCTTCATTAGCCAAACAAACCGCTTATATCAGTCTGGCAATTTCATTTGCGATAGCCGTTGTTGTGGCACTGATTTTAGTGATCTTCAGAACGCCAATTATCGAATTGTTTACCAAAGAGACGGCGGTTATTGCTATTTGTATGCACCTGATTATTTTATTAGCCATTTATCAAGCTTCTGATTATTTGCAAGTGGTAGCCAGTAATGTGCTTCGTGGTTATAAAGATACCCAAAGCATCTTTTTTATTACTCTGCTCTCTTATTGGGTTGTCGGCTTGCCAGTTGGATATATTTTAGCTTTGACCGATCTGGTTATGCAGCCATTGGGGGCTGCCGGTTTTTGGATTGGGATTATTTCCGGACTGGCAGTTGCTGCGGTACTCCTGATTGGCAGAATGATCTATCTACAAAAACAACCAACCGAATTGATTTTAAAACGGGCTTCAAAATAAGCCCATAATAGCCTTAAGCTGAATAAAATGCATTTCTCAGTTTTAAGGCTATGTTCTCTATTTTCTTTTCAATACTATCATCGCTCTATACCTATTATCTTGCCATACACAGCTTAATAAATTGGTGGATCATTGGTTGAAAACCAACAATAAACCTTTCAGCTAAACTGACTTTTACAACTAATAATTGCGTAAAGTTCGATTATTTATATAATGTATTTTTTTGAAATTCTGTAAATTATTTAATAAATTGTAATGTTATTTAAAAAAACTATTTTTCCCCACCTAGTTTGTATTGTCCTTTCAGCTTTATTGGTATATTTGTTAGGGTATCCTTTAAGAGTTGATCGCATTTTACTCACTTATTTTTCCTTGATATTTTTTGCTCATTTTACGCTAGGCAAATTTATTTTTGGTTTTCTATTTATTTTAGCTGCGATCTACTTTCCAACCTCTTATTATTATGGTTCGCCGAATGTTGCGGTTATCAGTGCGCTTTTGGAAACAAATTTAGATGAATCGAGTGAATACTTCAGCCAATTACCCCCACTATTACTTGTTGCGCCAATATTTTTAATCTTAGTTTTTATCTTCACATTTACTAAACTTCAATTTCCGAAGATTAATAACAAATATTTTATTTTCTTTGCTCTGGCTGTCTGTCTTTATAAACCGGTTAAAATATTATGTAAAAGCAATGCCAATTTGCCCCCTACGTTTGTGATTGATAATTTCAAATATCCTTTTTTTGAATTTTTTACAGATTTATATACCAGTATAAAAATCTATACCACTGAAAAGCAGCAGCAACTTGAGCAGATTAAGTACGCAAATACCATTCCGATTATCTCGGTCAGCCCAAAACATAAAACTTACGTGATAATGATTGGTGAAAGTGTGCGCAAAGATTATATGAGTGCTTATGGCTTTAAATATGACAATACACCTTTTGCTAATCATAATGCCAGTATCATTTGGGATGGACTTATCGCACCAGCGCCTAATACACAATCATCAATCCCTCATTTTATTAGCCAATCAGTTTTTATCGATGATAAAAAAGTCACCACGCAAATAAATAACAATATAATTAGTATTGCAAATGCAGCGGGGTTTGAAACTTATTGGCTGTCTAATCAAGGGCGATTAGGTAAAATGGAAATTACCGTACCTCGAATTGCCGCCTACTCAAAACATAGCTTTTATACCAAGAAAGGCGAATACAATGGCAAAAATTCCCGTGGAAAACATGATACTTTGCTGTTACCCGAATTAGACACTATTTTATCGACCGAACAAACTCGACCAAGATTGATTGTTATGCATTTAATTGGCTCGCATCCCCACTTTTGCAAACGGTTAGAGTTTGATGTACAGTTTAATCTGAATAATAAAAATATTTCCTGCTACGTCAGTAGTATTAAAGAAACCGACGATTTAATTAAAGCAACGATTGAATCTTTACAGAAACATCATGAAGATTATGCGCTGGTCTATTTTTCCGATCATGGTCTTGCTCATACTGATAATTATCAAGACTTAAGACACAATGCGAGTTATCAAAATAGTTATCAAGTGCCTTTAATCTTTTTTGATTCCAATCGCACTCAACAACAAAGAATCAATAGAACGATATCCGGCTTTCAGTTTGTCTATCTATTAAGCCACTGGTTAGGAATAGAGTTAGATGTTAAGCACGACTATATGCAAAACGAATTAATGGATATTTCAGAACAGAACGATATTAAGATAAAAGACTGGCAAAGCAACAAACTTTATCAGTTTGATAATTTGAAAAAAGATCCTAATCCGTATTAATTGGTTAGTTTATTAATCTTGATATCAATAAAAAACGCTATGGCTAAATTAATTGCCATAGCGTTTTAAATGTCAGTAACGTCTTACTTCAATAAACTAGAAGCTTTTTCAACAACGTTTTTAACAGTGAAACCAAATTTCTCAAAGAGTTGTTCTGCCGGGCCTGACTCACCAAAGGTTGTCATACCCACTACTTTACCATTCAGACCCACATATTTATACCAGTAGTCACTAATGCCTGCTTCAATAGCAACACGAGCAGTTACGGTTGAAGGTAAGACTGATTCTTTATAAGCGCTATCTTGTTTATCAAACGCATCAGTACATGGCATGGAAACAACTCGCACTTTTCGACCTGCTTGCGTTAATTGGTGATAAGCTTCAACCGCAAGTTCAACTTCAGAGCCGGTAGCGATAAGAATTAATTCTGGTGTACCTTCGCAATCATTTAAGATATAGCCACCACGATAAACATTAGCTAATTGCTCAGCGGTGCGATCTTGTTGTTTAAGATTTTGTCTAGAGAAGATTAATGCAGTTGGTCCATCTTTGCGTTCAACAGCATATTGCCAAGCAATAGCCGATTCAACCTGATCACATGGGCGCCATGTGCTGACATTTGGTGTAACACGTAAACTTGCCATTTGCTCAACAGGTTGATGAGTTGGTCCATCTTCACCCAAACCGATAGAATCATGGGTATAGACAAACAGTGAACGAATTTTCATTAATGCAGCCATACGAATCGCATTACGCGCGTATTCCATAAACATTAAGAAAGTCGCACCATAAGGGATAAATCCACCATGAAGGGCAATACCATTCATGATTGCTGACATACCAAATTCACGTACACCATAATGGATATAATTACCATCCGGATTGGCTAAAATTTCTTTCGATCCTGACCACATGGTTAAATTACTCGGTGCTAAGTCAGCCGATCCGCCTAAAAATTCCGGAAGAACAGGGGCAAAAGCTTCGATCGCATTTTGTGATGCTTTACGCGTTGCAATCGTCGCCGGATTTGCTTGTAATTTAGCGATAAAATCTTTAGCTGTTTGTTGCCAGTTAGTTGGTAAATCACCATTGGCTCGACGTTTAAACTCTTTGGCTAGTTCCGGATACGCTTTTGCATAAGCATCAAAACGGCTATTCCATTCGTCTTCAATTTGTTTACCTTTTGCTTTTGCATCCCATGCATCATAATAGGCTTTTGGAATTTCAAATGCGCCATACGACCAGCCCAGTGCTTTACGCGTTGCTTCAATTTCAGCTTCACCTAGTGGCGCACCATGACTATCATGACTACCGGCTTTATTTGGTGAGCCAAATCCAATAACGGTTTTACACATTAAAAGCGACGGCTTATCGGTGACCGCTTGCGCCTCTTCAATGGCAACACTGATCGCTTTAGCATCGTGACCGTCAATGCCACGAATAACATGCCAACCATAAGCCTCAAAACGTTTAGCGGTATCATCAGTAAACCAACCGTCGATTTCACCGTCAATTGAGATACCATTATCATCATAGAAACTGATAAGTTTACCTAATTTAAGGGTACCGGCTAGTGAACACACTTCGTGAGAAATGCCTTCCATCATACATCCGTCACCCATAAACACATAAGTGAAGTGGTCTACAATGGTGTGACCGGGTTTGTTAAATTGTGCCGCTAATGTTCGCTCAGCAATCGCCATACCCACTGCGTTAGCAATACCTTGACCTAAAGGTCCGGTTGTCGTTTCAACACCCGGCACATGACCATATTCGGGGTGGCCTGCGGTTTTTGCATTTAATTGACGGAAGTTAATTAAATCGTCGAGAGTGACGTTATAACCGGTTAAGTGCAATAGACTATAAATCAACATAGATGCATGGCCATTTGATAAAACAAAGCGGTCACGATCAGCCCAGTTAGGGTTTGTTGGATTGTGTTTTAAGAATCCTCGCCATAGTACTTCAGCCATATCCGCCATTCCCATAGGTGCGCCTGGGTGGCCGGATTTCGCTTTTTGTACGCCATCCATGCTTAATGCCCTTATCGCATTCGCCAGTTCGCGGTGAGATAGTGTCGTTGCATTCATGTTCATGATCTCCAAAAAAATTTAATTAATATTCGTTATTGCCGCTACAGTAGTTGACTGTGCAGATTCGTTAATCAAATTAACGAAAGAAAAAGAAAATTAAAGGGGAGCAAGCTCCCCAATTGTTATAAAAGTTCACCAATCATTTGTTCTAATTTACCTTGGTCAACGGCAAAAGCACGGATACCTTCAGCCAGTTTTTCAACCGCCATTGCATCGCTATTGTGTTGCCATCTAAACTCTGCTTCGCTCATTAATTCAGGGCGAGCAACGATAGGTTGATTCGGGTTAAGTTTTTGAACCACCGGCGCATCAGATTGTTGCATTTCGGCCAGTAAATTAGGTGAAATTGTTAGTCTGTCACAGCCCGCTAGCGCTAAGATTTGATCCACTTTACGGAAACTTGCTCCCATAACAATCGTTTTATAGCCATGTTGTTTGTAATAATTATAGATATTACGAACTGAAACCACGCCCGGATCTTCATCAGCAATATAAGGGTCGATAGGTTTTTTAGCTTGATACCAATCATAAATGCGACCAACAAAAGGAGAAATTAAAAAAGCATTCACTTCGGCACAAGCTCGTGCTTGGGCAAATGAGAATAACAACGTTAAGTTACAGTTAATACCTTCTTTTTCTAAAACTTCCGCAGCTTTAATACCTTCCCACGTTGAAGCGATTTTGATTAAGATTCTGGATTTATCAATGCCTTTCTCTTGATAAAGTTCGATAAGACGACGGGCTTTATCAATACAGCCTTGCTTATCAAATGATAAACGCGCATCAACTTCGGTTGAAATGCGTCCGGGAACGATTTTTAAAATTTCCGCACCAATATTAACAGCGACTTGATCACAAGCATTAATTAATTGTTGTTGTTTGCTTCCACCGATCTTTTTGGCGGTTTCAATAGCTGAATCAATTAGATAACGGTATTGAGGAAGTTGAGCGGCTTTGAGAACTAAAGAAGGATTGGTAGTTGCATCTTCTGGGGAAAACTGTTTAATCGAATCGATATCACCGGTATCGGCCACAACGACGGTTAGTTTTTTAAATTCATCTAATTGACTCATACTTCTGTATCCTCTAGAACTTTAGGTGTTAAACACGATTATAATAGCATTTTTTCTATAATAAAACGACTGTTCAAGCCGTTAATTATGCCGCCATTTTACAACAAAAAACGATTAAAAACAGATTGAAAACAACGGCTAATATCAACGTTGAGTGATATTATTCTCCTAATTTTGGCGGCATAATTATTGAATAAAACAGTTATTCAAGGTTATTTACTATATAATTCATCATAATAATTAATACGTTCAACTTTAGGTGTTGAACCCCCGCCCTCAAACTCTGATTCTAGCCATGCTTGTACCAGTTTTTTGGCCAGTTCAACGCCAATGACTCTGGCACCCATGGTCATAATCTGGGCATTGTTACTCTTTCTTGCTCGTTCAGCAGAAAAGACATCATGGCACTGAGCGGCTCGAATTCCCGGTACTTTATTGGCGGCGATCGCAACCCCAATTCCTGTACCACAAATTAAAATCCCACGTTCATGCTTACCCTCTTTTATTGAACAAGCAACAGCATTAGCCACATCGGGATATAAAGGATTTGTTGGCTGTTTATCACTGCTATAATCAACCGTTTCAATCCCTTGTTTAGTCAAATATTCAACAATACTATTTCTGAACTCAAAAGCGGCATCGTCCGCGCCGATTGCGATAGTTTTCATATTAATTCCCACTCCTTAAATCACGAAAAATGAACATAAGTTCATATTAATATCATTTGTTATTTTTCGATATAAATAAATTCAGTTATGTGACATAAGTCTCGAAAATAGAATTTTTTTTTAAGGAAACAAACCGCCATTTTATACATAAAAAATGATTTTATACTTAAACGTAGGTATTTTCTGAAACTTCTTGACAAGATCTATTCAAAGGTTACAACACAAAACATTTGATTAAAAGAGACAAGCGTGATGATTAGGGAAAAACAATGTTTGGTTATTGAGCAATGATAAGCTAATAGATTGAACTGATATAAATCAAGCGCAATCGATTGTCGCAATATCCGTTAGCTTGCTGGCGGTAGAATCCAGCTATAAATAGGTTGGGAAAGTAAATCACACCCGACACAAGTGCTACATTTGGTTGATTGACAGACTGTGTTAGTTTCGTTCGTCATAACACTGATGATACCTTTATTGACCCAAAAGCTGAGCATTTGGCTTACCGCGCTTTCCGGTAAGCGAAAATGACGGGCAATATCTTGCAAGCTCACCCGCCCTTTTAACTGAACATAATCACGAATTGAAGTTATTAACATACTTATTTAAAGCGCAATATCTTAATTATTGCGCTCCCTTTTATGACATTAATTTGAGAAGACTAGTTACAACAACCGGTATTTTTTGTTGTCGGGCATTTTGGTAATGCCAAATGATTAAATAGCGCTAACTGACCTAACTTACGCAAGCACGCCAATAAAATGCCGATAAATAACCCACAACCAATCAACCAGTAAATGGCAGAATTGGTTTGCCCTAACAAAGTACATTGATAAAAGATGGTCGCAATCAACCACCCAATAATAAATGTCCAACCTGCAACAAACAGCATCCATTTGCTACCCGCTTCACGATAAACCGCCCCTAACGCAGCGGCACAAGGGGTATAAAGTAAAATAAAAATGAGATAAGCCATTGCTGATGTTGCGCTGACAAATGACAATTTGATTTTTGAAACGGTTTGCAAATTGACATCTAAATTATTTTCAATACTCTCCAGATCTTGATCCACCGTTGTCAGTCCTAACGGATCGACAAGTGCATCAGACAAATGGCTCAAATTTTCCGGTATAGTTGCCACAGCCAATTTAATGCCACCAACAAAGTCATATTGGTCGACATCGCTATCCTCACTATCCATTGAATAGAGTGAATTGAGTGTTGCAATAACAGCTTCTTTAGCAAATACCCCGGTAAAAATACCCACAGTTGCCGGCCAGTTTTGCTTATCAATCCCCATAGGTTCAAATATCGGTGTGACCTTTTTACCGATTAGTGATAGCACCGAATTATCAGAATTTTGATGACCAAATGCGTTATCTGTACCCCATGAATTGAGCACGCTAAGCACCGTAACCATAATCACAATCGCTTTACCAGCCCGCACCATAAACCCCTTAAGGCGTTGCCAGGTTAATTTCAGCATACTGCTTAACGTTGGTATTCGATAGACCGGCATTTCCATAATAAAAGGGGTTAATTCGCCTTTTAATAAAGTAATTTTTAGAATAAATCCCGTAATAATCGCTACCGCAATGCCCAGTAAATATAAAATAAATACCACGGTTGATGCATAATGCGGAAAAAAGATAACAGCAAACAGCGTATAAACCGGTAAACGAGCACCACAGGACATAAAAGGGATCATGCAAATTGACATAATGCGGTCACGAGTGCTTTCCAGCGTTCGTGTGCCCATAATGGCCGGTACACCACAGCCAAAGCCAACTAACATCGGTACAAAAGCTTTACCCGGTAACCCGATAGCTCGCATAGCCCGATCGACAATCATTGCGGCGCGAGCTAAATAACCGCTGTCTTCTAAAAAAGAGAGGACAAAAAACATGGCCGCAATAACCGGCACAAAGGTCGAGACAGTGGTAATGCCGGTACCAATACCGTCAGCCAATAGCACATTTAACCACAAAGGAGCATTAATTGAGTGGAGTAAATAAGAGACGCCACCAACAAAGATTGTTGTAAATACCCCTTCGAAAAAGTCGATAAATACGGAGCCAAAATTGATCGCAACAAAAAACATGGCGTACATCGCAAAGAGAAAAAACGGAATGCCACTTAGTCGCCCTAAAACCCATTTATCGAGTTTTTCAGTAAAGCTGATACTTAGTTCCCGCGGTTTATCAATCACGGATTTACATAACCAATCGATAGTTTCATAACGAGCACTGGCTAACGCCACATCGATTTGATTATCGCACCATGCTGATAGTGAATGTCGGCAGTTTTCAAGCTTTTCATTTTCATAATCATTTAACGCATAATGCGCACTATCTAATAACGCATCGATAAGTTGCCAGCGATTAAACTGGTGCACAATACTCTTATCGGGTAATTGACTAATAAAACGGTTGATAATGCTATGTTGCTCGTCACCTAACGTATCGATCGTTGGTTTTGCCACTTGTCGGGTGTTAACCATTTTTTTTATGAGTGAATGAAGTAAATCAATACCCGTTTTACGTTTCGATGAGATAGCCACAACCGGACAGCCCAGCAAATCTGATAATTTTTCAATATTAATTGACTCACCCATAGCCTTAAGCGCATCGGTCATATTAAGCACGACCAACATAGGAACTTGTAGATCAATTAGCTGCATGGTGAGATATAAACTACGCTGCAAATTTGTTACATCAATAATATTAACGATCACACTGTCTTGATTTGTTAATACAAATTCACGGGCGATTAACTCATCTTGCGAAACACGTTGTGGATCAGTTTCAATCGAATAAGTACCGGGAAGATCAATAATCTCATATTGTTGATTTTCAATCGTTAATATCCCACTTTTACGCTCAACAGTGACCCCAGGCCAATTACCCACTCGCTGTTTGGCGCCGGTAAGTAAATTAAAAAGTGTGGTTTTACCGCTATTAGGATTGCCTATCAGTGCCACCTTCATGGTTTAATCTCCTGAACTTGAATTGATGATGCTTCAAGCCGACGTAGGCAAAGAAAAAATCCTCGTATTTTAATTTCGATAGGATCACCCAGTGGCGCTATACGTACTACGGTTACTTTACAACCGGGTGTGATCCCCATAGCGAGTAGTTTACGACGAAAAGGAGAACAATCCGGCAAAAGCCGATAGATAACCGCCTCTTGACCTATAGCGAGGTGATTGAGTGTTAGGACAGACATTAAATTTCCTAGGTTGATTCGATTTTGAAAGATCTATTTAATAATGCGAACGATTCGCAATATTAATACACATCTAATGAGAAAAAAATAAAGGCAATATTAAAAAAATGGAAATGATTGTCAGTATAATGGTGAAAAAACATCAATTTTTAATAATTTTTTTACTAAATGGATCGATAGGCTAATTTTACTTTTCTGCTAATACTCGTCGTTTAAAAATCACCCTGATTTTTAGTAATTACTAACAGATTCCACCATACTAAGAATTAGCTTAGTTGAGCCAATAAATTGATTATCAATCAAAAGCGTAAACCGCTAAATAGGTTAATTATCGTCATTGCTGTGTTAAGCTGTTAACTGTTATAATCATTTTATTCTTCGCCTATTTGGAACTATTTTTATGTATAAAATCTACGGTATTAAAAATTGTAATACCATGAAAAAAGCCTTTACTTGGTTAGATGAACATCAGATTGATTATCAATTTCATAACTACAAAACAGACGGCCTTTCGGCAGAGCTTTTACAATCTTTTCTGAAATTAGTCGATTGGCAAAGTTTGCTTAATACCCGTGGCACAACTTGGCGTAAACTTGATGAGTCCGTTCGAGCAAAAATAGATAACGAGCAAGCAGCCATTAAAATTATGTTAGACAATCCTTCGATTTTAAAACGCCCTTTATTGATAAATGGGCAACGAGCGTTGTTAGGATTTTCCGACGAAAGTTATTCACAATTTGTCAGCCAACCAAAATAAGATTGAGATCACCATGAATGAACCTGTTATTGCCTTAACTAAAGCACTGATTGCCGAAAAATCGATAAGCCCTGATGATAAAAATTGTCAGAAAATCATTATCGAACGATTAAAACCGCTGGGATTTACGATTGAAGAAGTCAATATCGGCCAGACGAAAAATTTATGGGCTTATCATGGTGATCGCCAGGCTAAAACGTTGATGTTTGCCGGTCATACCGATGTTGTGCCAGCGGGCGACGAAAGTAAATGGCAATACCCACCTTTTGAACCGACCATAGATGAAAATGGCGTACTTTACGGGCGCGGCGCTTCGGATATGAAAAGCGGCGTTGCCGCCATGGTGTGTGCCGCTGAAGCGTTTGTTAAAAAGTATCCTAACCATAGTGGCTGTGTTGCTTTTTTACTGACCTCTGATGAAGAGGCCGATGCCACCGACGGAACGACTAAAGTTGTTGATTTATTAATGAAACGGCAAGAACGAGTCGATTATTGTATCGTTGGCGAGCCGTCAAGTGATAGTGTGCTGGGTGATCAAATCAAAAATGGTCGTCGAGGCTCATTAACAGCCAATTTAATAGTACACGGTATTCAAGGCCACGTTGCCTATCCTCACCTTGCTGATAACCCGGTACACCGTTTTGCACCAGCTTTACATGAACTTGTTACCACAGTTTGGGATAACGGCAATCAATATTTTCCGCAAACTACCATGCAAGTAGCCAATATCAATGGTGGAACAGGCGCAGAAAATGTTGTTCCCGGTAAGTTGTCTGTACAATTTAATTTTCGTTATAGTAGTGAACTGACTGATGACATCATCAAATCCCGTGTTGAGCAAATTTTACAAAAACACCATTTGAACTATACCTTAACTTGGCGACTATCGGGTCACCCATTTCTAACACCACAAGGTGAATTAACTAACGCTGCGGCGAAAGCAATTAAACAATTTACTCAAATTGACACACAATTATCGACCAGTGGTGGCACATCGGACGGCCGTTTTATTGCCAAAATGGGATGTCAGGTTATCGAATTAGGCGTGCTTAATAAAACCATTCATAAAGTCAATGAAAATGCTAATTGTCAGGATATCATTACCTTAACTGCTATCTATCAAAACATACTTGAACAGTTATTATTGACCTAACAGCTATTTAATTTCAGTGTTTTTAAACTGATCATAAAGCGGTCGTTTATTACTCCGCTTGATATCAAGCACATGACCTTTGCAAAAGGAGATAACATGGAATGGCTAAAAGATTATTGGTGGATTATTTTAATTATCTTAATTGGTATCTTTATTAACACCATTAAAGCGTTAAACAAACTTAGCTATAAACACTATCTTGAGAAAAAGAAAGGGATAAAACCTATCCCTTATCAAGATAATGATGACGATGATTGGCCGTCAAATAATAAACCGCATAAAAATTAATACGTTTAGCGAAAATCTTCCTTATTGCTTGAAAACAACGCCGGATGACGATAACGATCGACCCACATTGCTGTCGAACCACAAACAGCAATTGGCATAATAATTAAATTTAACAATGGCACCATGGTAAAAAGGCTGACTAAACTGCCAAAGATTAAATTATCCGCACGGTCTTGTCGAAGTAGTTGTCGCATTCGGTCAAAGGTGATCTTATGATTATCAAATGCATAATCGGCATATTGGATATTAACTTGCCATGCGGTAAATAAAAACCAGATCACCGGCGTTACCGATTGCCCAAAAACCGGAATAAAATAGCTAAGTAGAATTGGAATTGCCCACAGTAAATAATAACCTAATTTTTGCAGTTCACGACGAAAAATCCTAGGTAGATCTTTGATTAAACTTAACCACGAGGTATCGGGGGATGTAATACCGGTTAATTGCGCTTCAACTTGCTCAGCAAGCAAACCATTAAATGGCGCTGCAATCAGGTTGGCTACGGTACTGAAAAAGTAACAAAAGAGTACCACCAGCATTATAATCACAATAAAACCGATAATGTACCCGAGCCAATGCAGCCAGCTAGGTACGAAAGATAATCCCCAATCTACAAAGCCTGTAATCGAGGTGAAAAACCAATAAAATAGCGCTGACATAATCACAATATTTGCAATCAGCGGTAAAAAAACATAGCGCTTAATACCGGGACTAAACGCCAAAGACCAACCTTGCATAAAATAATCAAACCCCGATTTTCTATGTAATTGAGGTTGATTAAAATGTCGATTGTCATTTTTATCTTCTAATTTGTTTGAATTCACATTCAGTTCCTTTAATTTAAATTTAGTGCCGAAAATAGTTATATTAAAACGATCAGTGATAACACTGTGGTCATTTAATTCACGTTTAAATAGTTTAAAATAATGATTTAAGGCACTGTTTAACTTCTTGCTTAATCGCCTTCATTAAGTCATTTCGGCCGGTTAAGTGATACTGTTTTATCACTTGTTGCTCACTTTGAGGATTATGCAGTAACGTTTTTAAAATGGTTAATTTTACTAAGGGTAATTGTTGCTCATGGTGCTGACATAATCGGCAAAGTGCAGCATAAGTTGCTTGAAAAGGACGATGATAGCAGCAAAATCCATAAAGTTCATCTATATCTTGTATTGATAAATGTTGGTTATCATCGATGTTTAACATTGTATCAAAAGGTAAATCGATAATATTTTTAAGCCAAAACGCATTGCGGGCAAGTTTTCGCTGTAATTTGTCAGTTAATGCCTGCCCTTGTTCGGTCAAAGGTCGCAATGCCATAACAGAGTAACTACCACTACTGGCTTGTTTATGGCTCGCAATATGGACTGGCGTAAAACCACAAGCTAGCCAAAACCGATAATTTTCTTCACTGTAAGCAAAGCTTACAGATAAAAAATCATGATGCTGATTGATTGCTTTTGCCATAATCGTTTCGATTAATTGCTTGGCAATATGTTGTCGACGATAAGCACTGGCAACCACGATACGATTAATCCTTAAAGAGTGTAACTGAGCGGCTTGTTTTTCACCGGCATGAGCAACTAAGGATTGCGCCACTAAATTACCTTTAGGTCGACGGCTACCTTGCCATACTTGTTCGATCAGCTCATCGGGCAAATTACCCTCATCAATGGTGACAGCGGCGGCAATGGTTTTATCAGCCATAGTAGCTTGAAATACGCTTAAGTTTTGCGCATCAAACAGGCGCCTTAAATCGATTAATGTGGTTTGATAATGCGCCATTTTTAACAAATAAAAGATCGACCTTAATAGGCTAATATTCGATCTATCTACCTTTGAGTAACTCACTGATTGTGAATAGCTAGGTGAAGAATCTGCTTTGCTCAAGCCACCGTTTAGTAATAGACGATCAGTAAATTGCTCAACCACATCCCCCGCTTGCCAGCGAATTGGCGTGTTAAGCGCAAAAATTTGATAGGATTTATCGTGTAAAAGTTTTAGTAAAAAACCCTGACCGGTACCTTCATAGCCTTCAACGGTGGTGGTTAATAATACCCGACGATTTTGCGCTAATGCTAAATTTAGTAATTTGTCGAGCATCGGTAATGGGATCATAGCAGCTTCGTCAATAATCAAGTAATCGGCTACCAGTTCGGTAGCGTTTTCAATTAAGTCATCGGGCGCATCAAACCGGATATCGGGCTTAGCAAATTCAAAAAAAGTGGCCAGCGCACCCTTGTTTGGAGCAGTTACTTGACAAGGTTGATGATGGCTAAATAGACCGGCTAAAGCGGATTTGCCACGCCCTCTTTTAGCAAGCAAAACATTAATGCGTTTATCACTCTCTAAAAGCTGTGTGAGTACTTTTTGCTGCTCAGACACGTCAATTGCGAGCGTATCTATTGGTGGAAAATCTTGACTGAGAAAGCCGGCAAACTCTGCTAACGTTTGTTGCAAATGCGCAACAAAGTTAGGCACACCAATAGGTAAGCAACTTTCATTCCACCGTAAACTGTCCTGATCTTGCCAATCATTAAAATTTTGCGGTAACAGTAATATTAATACACTGCCTTTCACCAGTGTACCAACCAACATAGCAAAAGCATCAAGATTAAATGCTTCGGTGGCATCAAAAATGGCATGCAAATATTGTTGACCGAGCAAAGCTTTGGTTTTAGTTGGCTCAACAATATTTGGGAGATAATCGGGCAAGTCGGACTGCGCAGTAACAGTTATCCAATCGCCATGATGCTTATCGATTGTGTTACTTAATTGGTTAAATAGTTGCTTTGCCTCACCATGTAACACCCATAGCTTTCTGGTGCTATTAGGATTCATAGTTTAACTTTTACCAATCAGCAAGGATAATATGCCGGCGGCAATCAAAGGACCAACAGGAATACCTTTAAAGAAGGCAACGCCAATTAGCGTACCAATAATTAAGCCATTGATAATAGTTGGCTGAGCACCAATTAACGAAATGCCACGGGTGCCGAGCCATGAAACCAATATACCCACTAAAATCGCCAGCAAAGATTGCCATGTGGTAAATGATTTAACAATGTCACTGATCTTTAATGATCCGTCGGCTAAAGGTACCATCATTGCCGCGGTTAAAATAACAATGCCAATGGTTAAACCATATTTATTCAGAAATGGGAAATAGCTGATAAGGGGTGTAAGTTTGAAAAGTAACAACAGTAAAACGGCAAACGTCACTGTGTTATTATGGGTTAAATAACACAGTGCTGCTAATCCCAATAGTAGAAAAAAAGAGATATCAAACTGAGCAAACATTACAATGGAACACCAATACGCTTAGCGACTTCTTCGTAAGCTTCAATGACGCCACCCAATCCTTGACGAAAACGGTCTTTATCCATTTTTTTCAAAGTCTCTTTTTCCCATAAACGACATCCGTCAGGTGAAAACTCATCGCCTAAGGTGATTTCGCCGTCAAATAAGCCAAACTCTAATTTGTAATCAACTAAAATTAATCCGGCTTTATCGAATAATTCAGTTAATATGGTATTGATTTTAAAGCTTAGCGCTTGCATTTCATCAAGCTGTTCATCACTGGCTAAGCCGAATGTTTTGCAGTGCGAGCGGTTAACCATTGGATCATGTAACGCATCGTTCTTCAAAAATAATTCAAATGTTGGCGGATTGAGTACTCTGCCCTCTTCAATACCTAAGCGCTTAACTAACGACCCTGCCGCACGATTGCGTACCACGCACTCAACGGGCAACATTTCAAGTTTTTTTACGATAACTTCATTATCTGATAGTAAAGCTTCAACTTGGGTTGGAATACCCGCTTCACGCAATTTCGTCATAATAAAGTAGTTAAATTTATTGTTTACCATACCTTTACGTTCTAATTGTTCAATTCGTAGTCCATCGAATGCAGATGTATCATTTCTAAACTCAAGAATTAAGAGTTCAGGATTGTCAGTGGTATAGACCGTTTTTGCTTTTCCACGATAAAGCTCAGCCAACTTTTTCATCTTTATAACCTTATATCAAATTGCCAATAAATAATTAAGGAGCTAATCGCTCCTTAAATTCAAAACTATAGTGTTGCTATGATTAGCACTCATTTGACAGATAACTTGAAATAGCAACATTGCCTGCTCCTTTAAGCTTTAACGCAAAACCCGTCCGATAAGACTCAACCGGGTTATTTATCAGAAATTAGTTTTTAAGATCTTCTTTCAATTCTTGGCTTAGTGATGATCTTTCTGTTTGCTCTGCACCTGTATTTTCATCATTATCTGTTTTGCGTGGTACCACTCGTAAAGATTCAGGGGCAACTTCATCCATAATATCATTGAATAAGCCCACTACATAACGTTGAACTTCAATTGGTTGGGATAAGATATCTTCATTTCCACGTGTTAACGAAGTTAAACGTAACGTAATTGTTTCTGTTTGACCGAGCACTTCTCTGTTAAAAACAAAGGAAGCTTCAATGGATTGATCTTCATCAGCCCGAACAATAAACGCTTTGTCAGTCGTAATTGATTTATTATCACTGTGTTTAATTGGGATGTTTTTATTTGTTAAAACATTACCAATTCGCCCCCAAACATTATCACTTAATGGCGTATTAAACGTGACTGCGCCATTACTGTAGTCAGCAAATGCATCGGCAATAGTAGGAATCGGTAAAACTGGCGGTCTAATATCTAGTTTTTTGCCCAATGCACCTTGCACCTCGTTATTATCAACGTAATAATCATTCGTTTCAGCAGGAACAGTGACACCTTGCGGAATGATTAACGGTTTTAGTGCCGGTGATTGAAGATAATCTTCATTACCGTCGACTTCACGTTTGTAATTTTGATCACTACCACAGCCAACAAGAAATACAGAAACTATTGTTGTTAAAATAGCGATTTTTTTTATGGCATTACTTTTAGATAAAGTTTTATTAAACATAGATATCTGCTTATTAATTAAAGGTTATACATAATTTACAGTAAATTGGCTTCTTTTAACGCTTTTTCAACCACAGGAATTGAAGCTTCGCTCAGCGATACCATTGGTAAACGGATTGTTGCATTTTCCATTAAACCTAATTTTGCACAAGCCCATTTTACTGGCGTTGGATTTGGTTCAATAAATAAATTACTATGCAAAGCTAATAGTGTATCATTCAACATTCGTGCTTCTTTAATTTTGTTTTGCGCAGCAAGTTCACAAACAGTTGCGACCTGTTTTGCTGCCACATTAGCGGTAACAGAAATGACACCGTCGCCACCTAAAATCATAAAATCTAAAAAGGTTGAATCATCACCGCTGAGCAGTTTGAAATCATCGCCGACTAATTTTCTGGTTTTATAAACTCGAGATAAGTCACCTGTTGCATCTTTTAGTGCCACAATATTTTTAATTTTGGCTAATCGCCCTACCGTTTCAGGTTTGATATCGCTGCTGGTTCTGCCCGGTACATTATAAAGAATTTGGGGTAGCGCTGTGCTTTCGGCTATCGCTTTGAAATGTTGATACATGCCTTCTTGAGTAGGCTTATTGTAGTATGGCGCAACGGTCAAACATCCCACTACGCCAATATTTTCAACCCGGCGGGTTAATTCAATGGCTTCTTTAGTTGCATTAGCGCCAGTGCCGGCAATGATGTCAATGCGGCCATCAGCGTACTCAATAGTACGTTTGATGACATCAATATGTTCATGATGATCAAGCGTTGCTGATTCGCCAGTGGTACCGACTGAAACAATAGCACAAGTGCCGCTTGCAATATGATATTCTACCAATTTTTTTAAGCTTACATGGTCGACATTTCCTTTAGTATCCATTGGGGTGACAAGTGCGACCAGACTTCCTGTAAACATAAAGCGACCTCTCATATTATGTGTTTATAAAACAACTTAAAAGAATAAAAAAACTGCGAATAAGTATGCGATATTTCTTATTTAAATTCAACTTTTGTTATGCAGGATTATCAATATCGATAAAAATATTTTCTAAGTTATAGTTTCGCGCTAACCATTCACCTAGCATTTTAATACCATATCGCTCAGTAGCGTGATGTCCACAGGCATAAAAATTGATACCGTATTCACGTGCAATGTGAATAGTTCGTTCAGAGACTTCGCCAGTAAAAAACGCATCAAATCCTTGCAAGGCAGCGGTTTCAATAAAATCTTGTCCGCCACCGCTACACCAAGCTACACGTTGAATCACCTCAGGGGCATTATCACCACAAAACAGAACGGAGGATTGATTGTTGTGTAAGATTTTTTCAAGTAAATTTTTGAATTCTAATGCAGTCATCGCTTCAGATAAGCGACCTTTAAACAGCAGATCGGTTATATCTTCACGCTTATCCATTTCGATATTTAATCGCTGGGCTAATTGTGCATTATTTCCTAGGATTGGGTGACCGTCTAATGGTAAATGATAACCAAACAAGTTAATGTCATTCGAGAGTAGCGTTTTGAGTCGTTGATATTTTATGCCGGTAATGGTTTGCGGTTCACTTTTCCAAAAATAGCCATGATGAACTAATACCGCATCGGCTTGCAATTCAACCGCCTTATCTAACAAGCGTTGACAAGCTGTAACCCCAGTCACAATTTTTTTAATTTCACTTCGGCCTTGCACTTGTAATCCATTGGGGGCATAGTCACGATAGCGTAATACTTGCAGTTCAGTATCAATAATGTGTTGAAGTTCGAAATTATGCACAATACTCCTCGCTATTTTTATACTCAAACATAGGGTAAATCTGAAACTTTTTGACAAACAGCTAACCGTTAAAATTAGCTTTAAAATGTTGAGTCCTTTTAATTGACGCCAATTATAGACGCTTTCTGAAAATATCTCACGTGATATTATGTTGAAGTGATAATTAACCTAATTCCCATTTATCCACTGTGATTGGCAGCCCATTATCATTATGCTGAATCAAGATAAATCTTGATATTAAATAATACCTCTTTAACCCATTGACTTTAACCAATCACAACAAAAAGATTCTATCTGTTACTTTAAACAAATTAGGATAAAAGCACTTTTTACATTGTTCAATTGCTGATTGACTTGTTTTCCAGTTAAATCTTGTGAAAAATTGACGCAGGGCGCAACAAACTAAAAAACTTGGTGTAATTTACTGATTAAAATTTAGTTAAAACACACTGCGAAACAGTTTATTCAAACCGATTATTATGCTAAATTTGCACTTTTTTGAAGTTGAAGGACATATAGTATGCCACTATTAGTTGTAATAAGTACCGTTATTGCATTATTTTTTGCCATTCATGCTGTTAAAAATGGTCAAGATCGTATATGGCTCTATATTCTATTTCTTTTCCCAATACTAGGCAGTGTCGTCTATTTTTTTGCAATCTATCTTTCCGATATTCGCGCTACCCACGTTGGTTACCAATTTGAATCCAAATTGCGCAAAGCACTTGATCCACAGCGTTCACTACGTGAAGCACAAAAAAATTATGATTTATCACCCACTGTCGATGCAAAATTAAGCTTAGCTAAAGCACTAGTTGATAGCAATCGTGCTAGCGAGGCATTACCTTTTTATGAAGAAGCATTAACCGGTATTTATCAAACTGCGCCGGACATCTTGTTGCAATACGCTAATGCACTTTACGAAGATAAACAATTTAATAAAGCAAAACAACAGCTTGATTATCTGAGAGAAAAGAATCCAAATTACAATTCTGAGGAAGGTCATTTACTTTACACTAAAATTTTGGTTGCGTTAGATGATAAACAGCAGGCAAATCAAGAATTTGATGCGCTAATTGGTTACTACCCAAGTTTAGAAGCGATTTCCTATTATTTACAAACATTAATCAATTGGAACGAAATTGATCAGGCTAGAGCAATATTACAAACCATTGAACAACGTTTAAGACATATGCCTAAACACTCGAAACGAATTAATTCACAATGGATTAAAGAGATAGAACAATCAAAGCAAAAACTATCACGTTTAAACTAAAGTATATAATTGAAGTGATCACTGATTTATAGCGAAAATGCTAAGGTAACTCAGGTAAAACTAGGCGAATAACGTAAAAACTGGCATAATAACTCTCATTTCAGATAGATAAGACGAATATTGTGCCTAACACTAAACTCTGTGAACGTTTTCGAGGATTCTATCCGGTGGTTATTGATATAGAAACCTCCGGATTTGATCCAAAACTCAATGCTATTTTAGAGATCGCAGCCATTACGCTGAAAATGACGGATGACGGCTGGCTGGAGCCTGATCAAACATTGCAATTTAATGTTAATCCTTTTGCCGATGCTATTTTAGAGCCTACTGCATTAGCTTTTAATGGCATTGATCCTGACAACCCTTTACGTGGCGCAGTTGATGAGAAAGTTGCACTTGAAGCTATCTTTAAAATGGTGCGCAGCGGAATCAAAGCCAATGACTGTACCCGAGCGGTGATTGTGGCACATAATGCACATTTTGATCACAGTTTTTTGATGACTGCAGCTGAAAGAGCTGGCATTAAACGCAACCCTTTTCACCCGTTTGCCACCTTTGATACCGCATCACTTTGTGGTTTAGTATTTGGGCAAACAGTTCTGGCTAAAGCATGTGAAACGGCAAATATTCCGTTCGATCATAAACAAGCCCATTCAGCGCTTTATGATACAGAAAAAACAGCTATCTTATTTTGTGAAATGGTCAATCGGTTTAAACGACTAGGCGGCTGGCCACTGATGCCAAATGAACAGCTTCATAGTTAACACTAATAATGGTTAACACCAATAATAAAGGGAGTGAATACTCCCTTTTTAATGAATACTCAAATGATTATGCAGATTTATATTTTTCCGCAGTTTGCTTAATTAGCGATTGTAATTCACCAGTTTGATACATCTCTAACATAATGTCACAACCACCGACTAACTCACCTTCTACCCATAATTGAGGGAAAGTTGGCCAATTGGCAAATGCCGGCAATTGCGCACGAATATCCGGATTTTGCAAAATATCAACATAAGCAAATGGCACGCCACATTGTGATAAAACTTGCACAGCTTGCGCCGAAAAACCACAACTAGGCAATTTTGGCGATCCTTTCATATAAAGAATAATTGGATTGTCGGCAATTTGCTTTTTAATTTTATCCAGCGTTGTCATTTCAGTTGTCATAAAAATGGATTCCTTTTAATGATATTTCAAAATTTTGCTCTATTTTAACGTAGATTTTAAATCAGTCCTATTCTCATCAATTCCATTTGCTAGATGTATAACCTAAACTCAGGTCGATTGTTGAAAAATAAATCACATAATATAAACATTTAAAACGAGATAACTTACTAAAAATCAATAAATAATAATTTTTTTAAAGATAATTTAGCAACGATATAGCCAACTAAAAGGCTTTGCCTATTTTTGTGATAAATAGTTTTAAACAACAAATAACCAGTAGTAATATTCAGACATTTCAACTGTTTTTTCAAAATAATTTAGAGGGTTAAATTGAGTGATGTTAATAATTAATCAGTTAATTTTGCTCAGTGGCCTTACCCTTTTACTCCTTTGAACAATATAGTATGCTACTCATAATCATTGCAACTGACAAATACAATCGTGCAAACAATTCTCTTAACTTTACGTAAAGTTTTTTACAGCAGTAATCTCATTTTCAGTATTCGTATGTTAATTAGCTTAACAGGCTCAACGTTAGTGCCATGGTATTTAGGCTATGTGTCATTAGTCATACCTTTAACGCTGGGTGTTGTTGCTGCTGGATTATCAGAAATTGATACCCGACTATTAAGCCGCTGTATCAATATTGTTTTAACCCTAGCTTGCTTTGCCATTGCCACTTTTTCAGTCGAACTGTTATTCGATTTTCCGTTGTTATTTATTATTGGATTAGTTTGCTCTACCTTTATCTTTATTATGCTTGGCTCTTTAGGGCAAAGATATGGTGTTATTGCCTTTGGCTCGTTGCTCATCGCCGCTTATACCATGCTGGGGCATAATTTATTTAATGATAATTATACCTTACCCTGTTTTCTACTCTTAGGAGCACTTTGGTACAATGTCGTTGCACTAATTGAATCGATTATTCAACCAATCCGAACCACTCAGCAAACATTGACCGATTGTTTTATCAAGTTAGCACAATATTTGGATGCCAAAGCCGCAATGTTTGACCCTGATGAAACAGATAGATTTTCTAAACAGACGCTGGAATTAACAGAAAGTAATAATCAATTAATTGCGGTTTTTAATCAAGCCAAACGCTCACTATTTAATCGGTTAAAAAGCTATCGTGGTCAATCCTATATAAGAAAGATGCTTAGTTACTATTTCGTTGCGCAAGATATTCATGAAAGAGCTAGCTCTTCTCATGGTGATTATCAAGCATTGAGTAAGCAATTTAAGCATAGTGATATTTTATTTCGTTTTGCTCGAATCTTGAATTTACAAGCTAAAGCGTGCGCAAAATTAGCCTTATCGATTAAATTAAATCAAACTTATCAACACGACCCATTATTTGCCCGCTATTTTGCATACCTTGAGGAGGCAATTAATCAATATCAAGCTAATAATCATAGCCATAGCTTACTAATTAAATCATTGCAAAATCTACTACAAAATTTACAGTCTATTGATCTACTGTTAGCCAATATCGATACCGAACAACACCTTTCCAAAGAGCAGGAAAACAATCAACTCGTAGATGAAGAGTTAACCAGCTTTTATGATTTTTTTGCCAAAATTAAACATAACTTAACCATTAAATCGGCGCTGTTTAGGCATGCTATACGAATGAGTGTGGTACTTTTTGTTGGCTATATGGTGATCGCTTTTTCGCATCTGTCGCACGGTTATTGGATTATTTTAACCAGCCTTTTTGTCTGCCAACCTAACTATTCAACCACTAAATATCGATTGAAATTGCGGGTACTTGGAACAATTTTAGGGATTATAGTTGGTATTCCGTTAACTTATTTATTTCCAACTGTTGAAGCGCAACTGATATTAATAATTCTAACCGGTTGGTTATTTTTTCTCTTTAAAAATTCGCAATATGCTTATGCAACTGCTTTTATAACTCTATTGGTATTTTTTAGCTTTAGCTTAATTGGTGAAAGTAGTATCGAGGTTGCAGTTTCAAGAATTATCGCAACCCTAATTGGTTGTTTTATAGCTTGGTTTGCGGTCAGTTTTATTTGGCCAGACTGGAAATTTCGCAATTTATCGAAATTAGTTGATCGTGTTTGCCATGATGACAGTCATTATTTAGCCTTAATCGGCCACCAATATCTAACAGGTAAAAGTAATGATCCACAATATCGTGTGGCTCGCCGTGCTGCGCATGATAGCAATGCCGATCTGTCGTCATTGATTAGTTTGATGACCAAAGAGCCACATATGAATCCAGCGGTAATCGATAGCGGATTTCGGTTGTTGACACTCAACCATACACTGATCAGCTATCTTTCCACTTTAGGTGCACATCGCGATAAACAGGTTTCCGAACAAACCTTGGAATTGTTTGATGATCTGACGGTTTATATCATCAATATGCTCACTGTTAAGCAATTAGACACCGAATACCAACCGATTAAGCAATCGGTGGCTAATTATATTGAGTCTATTTCAAACAATGATGATCAAATCAATAATGATCTGCTGGTTATACAACAATTAGCATTAATTTTGGATATTTTGCCAGAAATTGTTTCCCTGATAGGGGAATTGGATATTAAATCAGTTTAATCAAAACTGATTTAATATCGTTAGTTACATTTGTTATTTTAATTTTTTTAGCAAACTTAGTGTGCCTTTCTATTACATTTTTATTGTAATTCTTTCAAATACCAATGTACTTTGGTTAAATTTTAACTGGATAATGTCTTGAAAGTCCCATTTAATGGCGATTATCACATTTAAAATCTATTCTTTCCTCGTAAGGCACAATAAAATCGAGACCTTCACAACCAAATGAAAACCACTCAAAACCAAATACCACTGGTGGTAAATCTTTGAATAATTGTCCTGCCCATTGGAATTTTTCATTTTTATAATCATGGTAATTGTTTAACCCAACTAATGACGTACTTTCACCTTGGTACATGCGCCTTTTAAAAAGCGTGTTACCTAATTTATCAACAACTACAAGTTCTCTTTCAAAAATTTTATAAATATCCCTTTTTTTTGGCTCTTGTTCATCTACATAATCCTGAACATAAAAAGTCAAATTATTCGCATTGGCCATGTAACTTTTTACATACTTTGGGACATTTCCATAATTTCTATTAGATAATTTATCTGGTCCTGTATCGGGATAATTTGCATTTGGAATTAACCGCCAGTCAAGTGGTGTAAGTTGTTCTTGTGCAAAAGGATTATCTTTTGTTATAGAAACCAATAAATCATAATTTGAACGAAATCTTGGCAATAATTCTTGCGGTAATTCGAATCCAATTCGATAATCTTCCGTTTCATAAGGAGGCGAACGATCGGATCTATAAGAATCTAATATCGCCGTTGCTTCCATAGATGAAATTGGATAGGAGTATAGTTGATTGTTTGTGTAATCATAAATCCAGAAATACGCATCTTCTGCAATCCCTGCCATTTTCATAAACAATTTACGTTCTTTGTCGGTTAATGTATATTCACTTGGCGTTAGATTGGCTGGCAGTATTTCCTTGTCAGCATAGGGCGGTAAAGTTTCCGATAACGATACGTGAAAAAATACCGTATCAGGGTCGATATATTCGACGCTTTCCACATAATATATATCGATATCTTTTATGACCTTTAAATTCGATCCGGAAGTTTCAGATTTATTCGACTTGGTGTTGGTGCTGCAATTGCTGAGTAATAACAATGCGATAAAACTCATCAGTAATAAATATAACTGCTTTTTCATTTTATTTCCTATGCACTTTTTTATAAGACAACGTTAGACTACTGGTTGTCTGGTTCACTGTTTTAGCACACTTTGTGTACCTTCCTATTACCTTTATTGTTATTGTAATTCTTTCAAATACCAATGTACTTTGGTTAAATTTTAACTGGATAATGTCTTGAACGTTCCATTTAATGGCGATTATCACCTTTGGTGTTATTCCGTCATTGTAGGGAAATAAAATCGAAGTCTTCACAGCTAAATACGAACTATTCAAAGCAAAATACCACTAAAGGTAAATCTTTGAATAGTTGCTCTCTCCAATGGTATTTTTAATTTAATTTTCTTTACTCTGTGCTTTTAACCATGCAATTTCTTGCGCCCAAATATCCGGATCGATAGTTTCGAGAATCAGCGGGATTTCATCAATTCTTGGATCTTGCATAATATATTTAAAAGCCGTTTCACCAATGTTTCCTTTTCCTAAACTATTATGGCGGTCAACATGGCTGGCAAGTTCACTTTTGGCATCGTTTAAATGCATGCCTCGTAAATATTTAAAACCAACAATTTTTTCAAATTCGGCGAAGGTTTCTTGACAAGCTTTTTCAGTACGTAAATCATAACCAGCCGCAAAGGCGTGACAGGTATCGATACAGACACCGACGCGACTTTTATCTTCTACCTGATCAATAATTTGAGCCAAATGTTCAAATTTATAACCTAAATTAGAGCCTTGACCTGCGGTATTTTCTATCACTGCAACGACATTGCTAGTTTTATCTAAAGTCATGTTAATGGATTGAGCAATACGGCTGAGGCATTCATCAACTGATATCTGCTTTAAGTGGCTACCTGGATGAAAATTAAGCAAGGTTAATCCGAGTTGCTCACAGCGCTGCATTTCATCTAAAAAGGCGGTGCGTGATTTTTCAAGTTGTTCACTATCCGGATGACCTAAATTAATAAGGTAACTATCATGTGGCAATATTTGTTTGCTGGTGAAACCATATTTTTCACAGCGCTTTTTAAAGCTATCAATCATGCTGGTTTCAAGCGGCTTGGCATGCCATTGACGTTGATTTTTGGTAAATAGCGCAAATGCAGTCGCGCCGATTTGATAAGCATTAATTGGGGCGTTATCGACCCCACCAGAAGCGCTGACATGCGCACCGACATATTTCATATTTGTGAATCCTGATAATGGTGTTAAAAAAAAGGGAACTTATAATTAGTTTGAACCACTATTACGTTGCAACTGATCACGCAAATTAGGCGGTACACCTTTTATGACTAATGAGTCGGTTTGCGGATCCCATTTAACACGTTCACCCAATAGGTCGGAATCAAAGCTTAATGTTAATCCCCCACCACTTCCTGAAAATTTTTTAAGTTGTCGCAATGCACTACGATCAACCGGAAACGTTTCTTCCAAATCGTAATCACTGTTTTTAACAAATTCCATAAAATTGTTATCGCCATTAGTTGGTAATTCATTAGCGAGGTTTTTAAGCTCAATTTCTTCACCGGCTTGCAACTGAGCTTGGCAATAATTGTAAACATTTTCACGTGCGTGAACTTTGTCTTGTTTATCAAATTGCATTTCCTGACAATAATCATCAACCGCTTTCACCAGCGTTTTATTTTGTGCTTTGGCATCTAACCCTTCGCTGGCACCTAAATAATCCATAAAAAAGTCAGATACTTTACGCCCAACTCGCCCTTTTAAGAAGGTTAAATAACGTTTAGAGTCAGCTTCCGTTTCCCATTCGGTTATATCGATTCGAGCGATAATGTCAGCATGATCAATATCTAAGTATTGAGTTTCAGTAATATCTAATTGTTCATTAACCAACATGCTAAAGCAACTATTGAGCACAGCAATAATTAAATAATCGACAGCAAGATAACGATAATGGCAAAAGACCACCGTTCCGCCTTCAGCAAATGGGTATTTGGCAAGTTCATTACGTAACTGCTTAGTCGATTCTTGGCTAAAATTTAAAAAATCTTGATTCCCTAAGCGGAGTTCTTTAAGAGATTGTTCAAATAAACTTTCGCTATTAAATAGACCATAAGCTTTGCTTTTGTTGTTGTAAATACGATTGATATCTTCGATGAGATTGACCACCGCTTGCTGATTGCTCAGCAATGAATCACGTAATTGTAATTCAATTTCAGTATCACTTTTTCTGATTAATTTATGTAAAATAACTTGTTCTATTTGCACACTCATTGAAAGGATTCCTATTTGGATCGAAGTATTAAATTATGCTATATTCTAACAAAGCTCTATAAAAGTTCTATCAACAATTTGTAACTCTGTTAGACTAACGCATCATTAGTATCTATTTTATACTCAAACGTATACAATTTCTGAAACTTCTTTACAACGTCTAATAGTGGGAAAAAAATAATATGGCTCACTCTCAAGATATCTATCAAGATTTTAAGAATAAAAAAATCAGCTTACTCTTTTGGCAATATGCGTTACCGGCAATCATCGGTACTATTGTTAATACGCTTTATAATATTATTGACGGCATCTTTATTGGTCACTGGATTGGTCGAGAAGCGCTCAGCGCAGCAGGCTTAATTTTACCGGTAATGAATTTAGCTGCAGGAATTGGTATGCTAGTAGGTATTGGTTCAGCAAGCCGGATTTCGATATTTTTAGGTCGTGGTGAAAACGATAATGCCGAGAAAGTTGCCGGTACCTCTTTTATGCTTACCGCAGTGTTGAGCGGTATAACGCTGTCACTGTTGCTCTATTTTGTTGATCCTGTTTTAAGGTTTGTTGGCTCAAGTCCAGTCAATCATACCTATGCAAAAGAATTTTTAGAGATCTTCTTACCCGGCAGCATATTTACCACACTGACTTTCAACTACAACAATATGATGCGAGCAAGTGGCTATCCATTTAAAGCCATGGTAACCATGTTTGTGAGTGTAATAGCCAATATTATCTTAGCCCCGATTTTTATTATTGGACTGGGTTGGGGAATGCGAGGAGCAGCACTGGCAACAACATTGTCAATGTTGATAAGCTTTATATTTGTTATGCAGCATTTTTTAAGTAAAAACAGTAATATAAAATTATACCGTCGCAATTTCACGCTTAATTTCCAATATGTAAAAGCCATACTATCTATCGGTATGTCGCCTTTTGCTATGCAAGTTGCCGCATCAATTGTAGTGGTATTTATTAACTGGCAACTTAATCATTATGCATCTTCAGCACATCAATCCGGCGATGATGCCATTGCCGCTTATTCAAATGCCAACCGGCTTATTACATTAATCATCATGATCGTAATCGGCATTAATCAAGGTATGCAACCAATTATTGGTTACAACTATGGCTCTAAAAATTATATTCGAGTTAAGCAAACTTTTATCTATGCAGTTAAGGTCGCAACCGCAGTAACCACATTCGGTTTTCTATTAGGATTTTTTATCCCGGATATTTTAGTCCGGGCCTTCAGTTCCGAAAAAGATTTAGTCGATCTATCAGCACTTGCGTTACGTTATACTACTTTAGCCTTTGCATTTGTTGGCTTTCAAATGGTAACTACTAGCTTTTTCCAATGTATTGGTATGGCAAAAATATCGATTCTTTTAAGCCTTTCAAGGCAAATTTTAATCTTGCTCCCTGCCTTATATATTTTGCCACTATTTTTTGGTTTTGATGGCGTTTGGGCTGCATCACCAACCGCAGATCTGCTTTCAACCGGAACAGCTTATCTTGTACTGTTTTGGTATTTCAGATCAATTAAAAATCGACAATGTTTAAATGACTAATCATTGATTAAATTCAGAGATAGTGAAAACGGCGCAGATTTGCGCCGTTTTTTATAAGACTATAGCAATTAATCTCTATGCTAACAATATTGACATGTTCGCCCCGTGGATAGATTAAAACAAGATATCCTCTACTTTTATTACAAAAGTAAAAGATTGAAAAAAATATTAAAAATTTAATTTGTTTTCTTCACCATATCAGGCAGATCACAAGCCATTACGATCTTACCGTCCAAAGATACAGTTTCCTTCGCCATATCAAGCATACAACAAGCCATTGCGATCTTACCGTCTAAAGATACGGTTTTCTTCGCCATATCAAGCATACAACAAGCCATTGCGATCTTACCGTCCAAAGATACGGTTTTCTTCGCCATATCAGGCATACAACAAGCCATTGCGATCTTACCGTCTAAAGATACGGTTTTCTTCGCTATATCAAGCATACAACAAGCCATTGCGATCTTACCGTCCAAAGATACGGTTTTCTTCACTATATCAAGCATACAACAAGCCATTGCGATCTTACCGTCCAAAGATACGGTTTTCTTCGCCATATCAAGCAGACAACAAGCCATTGCGATCTTACCGTCTAAAGATACGATTTTCTTCGCCATATCAAGCATACAACAAGTCATTGCGATCTTACCGTCCAAAGATACGGTTTTCTTCACCATATTAGGCAGACAACAAGCCATTGCGATCTTACCGTCTAAAGATACGGTTTTCTTTACCATATCAGGCAGACAACAAGCCATTGCGATCTTACCGTCTAAAGATACGGTTTTCTTTACCATATCAGGCAGACAACAACAGGGAGCGATGTCCCTGTTGTTCTATTTTTGCAAATTAATATAAATTTCGTTTTTGAGTTTGGAAAATTTCATCAGTCTTTGCATCAATATAGTTATTATTTACTAGAATTGAGTCAGAATCTGTTACCGCTTCATATTCTTTCTTATTTTTTTTCAGCTTGATTTTTAGAATACTCAATAGGTTTCTTTCATGACAGTTTGGACATTGGCAGTAAATGTAATTCAATCCTGTTATTTCTTCGGATGTTGGTTCGGACTGCTGAACTAATTCATTTAAATTTTTATAAAAAACAACCTGAGACAATACGTCGGCATAATGGCCTGACTGGCAAGTATTAATATTAGTCACTAACGAATCGTCACTTGCTGAATAAAAATTAAATTTAGAATACCATTTTTGACAGTCCTCACAAAAACAATCATCCATATTTAGTGCAACCGCAGCTGGCCATAAAAACACAATCAACTCAACTAAATAGACAATGCCAAGCAAGATACCTGATATTTCTATACCAGATTTTGAACTACCTTTAGTAATAGTTATGACACGATTAGGAATAATATCACTGATAATAATGTCAAATACAGTTACAGGAGAAAGGAAAAAATCTAACCAATATTCATAATCCATATCGAAGATCAACAGTTCAAAAGTGACCGTCGCAGAATAGTAAGCAAATAAACAAATGATAAGCGCCATTAAAAAACTGACAAGCTCATTTCTTACTTTTGCCAACTTTGTTAAATTACTGGTAATCGTTGTTAATACCCAAGCCATCCCGACAGCCAAGCCGATATCGAGCAGAATTAGCGGGGAAAAACTTGAGATAATTGAATATAAAACACCCAGAAAAATGGCAATGAAAATACCAACTACAGTAAACAAAATGGTTGGAATTAATTGAAATTTTTTCGATAATTGGTATTGACTGTTTGAAAGGTTCATTATTCTATTCCTTACTTATTTCTAAAACATTTAAAAAGTTGAAGCAAAATACAAAAAACGACTACTTGTAAACATCTGTCAGCGTTAAAATTGTCAATTAATTATTATTTTCATTAGACAATGATAGATATTGATTATAAAAAGGCCTGTTATTCTAGACAGGCTAAGTTAAAAGTAAAGATAAATAAATAAAAAATTGTAAAGATCTGAATTGGTAAGGTAATTCAACTCAATTTAAAGATGATTGACGAAATTACAAAATAACATTTAGATAGGTCAGGACAAATAACACGCTAGACGCTCTTACTTTGAGGGATGAAGGTATTGGAGAAAAGAGTCAAATCGGCAGGGAAAACTAACGAAAAATAGCTACAGAGACATAGATACATGCAATAACTCTATGCAATAACTACTGGGCAAACAAGATACAATACCTGTTGTGCCCAAGTTAACATAAAAGCGAGAAGATCACATAAGTTTGATAATTGATGACTTGTATCTGCAATAATTAAACTTACTCAATATTTTGTACTTGCTCTCTAATTTGTTCTATCAACACTTTTAGTTCAATTGCACTAGCAGTCACTTGCGCATTAATTGATTTTGAGGCAATGGTATTGGTCTCACGGTTAAATTCTTGCATCATAAAATCCAATCGACGCCCGACAGCTTCGTTTTTCTTCAAGATTGAATAGGTTTCTTTAACATGTGTCATTAGACGGTCTAGCTCTTCAGCAACATCAATTCGCTGAGCTAACAGGACTATCTCTTGTTCTAATCGAGAACTATCAAGGTCAATATTTACTTCTTCTAACCTACTTTTTAACCGTTCTTTCTGCCATTGAAGTATTTGAGGCATGAAAAGACGAATTTTCTCGACTTCGGCGCTTATCCCTTCTAATCGTTGAGTGATGAGTTGACTTAACGCTTGTCCTTCACGTTCCCGAACAGCAATAAACTCATCTAATGCCGTTTCTAATAACGCTAAAATTTCTTGTGAGATTGTATCTAAATTTTGCTCTTTAGCGGAGAGAACGCCAGGCCAACGTAAAACATCAATCGGATTGACTTCGCCGGATTGATGCTGTGCGGCAATCCAATCAGCGGCATTTAATATTTGCTCAGCTAGCTCTTTATTTAAGGATAATTGTTGATGTTGAGTAGCTGGGTCTAACTCGAATCGTAAACTACATTCGACTTTACCTCGTGTTAATCGGTTTCGTAAACGTTCACGAATCAGCGGTTCAAGTGAACGAAACTGTTCTGGTAATCGAATATAAGTCTCTAAATAGCGTTGATTGACCGAGCGCAGTTCCCAAGAAGCATTTCCCCATGATTGGTTTAACTCTTTTCTTGCATAAGCGGTCATACTTGAAATCATGATTGTGTCCTAATTTTAGCAAAATGTTGCTGGGCATTGTATCACAAATTCTGTATAATGTGCCCTTAGCTTAGGCTAAACATCAACGCTATCTGGTTGGTGTCCTCCTAAATGAATAATCAAGACATTTTTTTAAACTGCTGGAGAATTGCATGCGCCCGTCTGGTCGAACTGCGGAACAAGTCCGCCCTATCAAAATTACCCGTCATTATACTAAGCATGCAGAAGGATCTGTATTAGTTGAGTTTGGTGAAACAAAAGTACTTTGTAATGCAACAGTTGATGAAACTGTACCGCGCTTTTTAAAAGGTCAAAATCAAGGTTGGGTAACCGCCGAGTATGGTATGTTACCACGAGCGACTAATTCAAGAACGCAACGTGAAGCGGCTAAAGGTAAACAAACTGGTCGAACAATGGAAATTCAACGTCTTATTGCCCGTTCATTGCGAGCGATGATCGACCTTAAAGTACTGGGTGAATACACAATCACTTTAGATTGCGACGTTATCCAAGCTGACGGTGGTACTCGAACTGCATCGATTACCGGCGCCTGTGTAGCACTCAATGATGCTATTAACACCATGTTAGCCAATGGTCAAATCAAACAAAACCCGATTAAATCTTTAGTTGCTGCTGTTTCTGTCGGCATTGTAGAAGGTGAAGCGATATGTGATTTGGAATATATTGAAGATTCTAATGCGCAAACTGATATGAATGTCGTTATGACAGACGATGGCCGCATAATTGAGATTCAAGGAACAGCAGAAGGTGAGCCATTTAGCCATGATGAGTTATTAAAATTATTAGACTTAGCCAAAAATGGCATAGCAACTATTATAAAAGCTCAAAAACAGGCCTTAAAAGATTAATTGGAGATAATCGATGAAATCATATAAAAGTGAATTTATTGAATTTGCTTTGGATCGGCAAGCATTAAAATTTGGCGAATTCACCTTAAAATCAGGTAGAAAAAGCCCCTATTTTTTTAATGCTGGATTATTCAATACCGGTAAAGATTTAGCGTTATTAGGCCGTTTTTATGCTGCGGCATTGATGGATGCCAACTTAAAATACGATGTTATTTTTGGTCCTGCCTATAAAGGCATACCAATTGTTTCATCAACGGTTGTTGCTTTATCAGAACACCATAATGTAGATGTTCCTTATTGCTTCAACCGCAAAGAAGCTAAAGACCATGGCGAAGGCGGTAACTTGGTTGGTAGTTCAATCTATAAGCAACGTGTTATGCTTGTTGACGATGTAATTACGGCCGGTACAGCGATTCGTGAATCAATGCGCATTTTAGAAGATAATCAATCGAAACTAGCAGGTGTCCTGATTTGTTTAGATCGTCAGGAAAAGGGACGAGGTGATTTATCTGCCATTCAAGAAATTAAACAAACCTATCATTGTGATGTCATTTCCATTATCACTCTAGATGATCTTATTCAATATCTCTACAAAGATCCAACAAGACAAGGTCAAGTAAAACAAGTCGAAGCTTACCGTGCCGAGTATGGAATCAAATAAAATCAACCCCGTGTAACTTAACTATTATTAGTAACAAAAGCATCGTAAGATGCTTTTGTCAATTTATTGTTTTAACCCCCAATTTATTGTCAATTTTATCACTCCGAAGTTTTTACATCTTTTTACAACTTTATACATTTTTAAGACATATTTGATTTTTTTTGAATTACAATCTCTTTCATACAATAAAACGTATACTTGTTAAAATCTTAAACAAGATACTGACCAGTAATACAACAAAAAAACATAAGGCAATAAGAAAACAATGATAAATATAATAAAAACAAAAAAAACAGGGATTTTGTTAGCGATGTTCCTGAACTTAGGGGCTGCTTCGGCAGTCCATTCCTTTCCAAATTCTAACAACTTAAATGTTACTGATGCCTATCTTGAACTTGAAAAATCTAAATACGGAAATGGTTTAGTTCCAGTCGGAACAATTGATGTCAAACATTTAGAAATTATCAGATTGAAACCGGATGTTGTAAACTTTAGCGTAACAGTCAATAGCGAAGGGTTAACACTTACCGAAGCATCGGAAATTAATGATAAGAAAATAAAAGAATTTAAAGATTATTTAATTAAATTAGGGTTGTCAGATAAAAGTTTAACTTCTGTGGGGTATGACAACCAAGAGAAAGAGGAAATAGTATATAAAAAAGTTGCAGGGATAGAGCGGCAATATAAAGCACGCTATTCGATATTTATATCGATTGAAGATAATGATAGTTTTATGAAAGTAAAGGAAGTATTAGGTCAACATAATATTTATGAACTGGTAGGCGAGTCTCAAACTCCAAACTCTGATTCGTATAATTTTATCATCAATGCAATAGCCAATAGTGAAAAAGAAGCCGATAAAAAAGCGAGGGATATTTATTATGCCATTGTTGAAAAATTAAATAAGTTGAACTTAGATACTACTTCAATTGCCGCTACTGATGTTAGCGCCTATAGCCCCGACGGATTAAAAGAAAAACATCAAACGATCACTCACCGTTTAGCGATTAGCACAGATAAAATTGATGAAATAGGTAAAATTATCGGTAAAGCTCAAGAATTGGATATCATCGTTAACAATGATGCCCGTTACGACGTTTCAACAAAAGCTAAGCAAAAAGCAATTGAAGATGTTGAACCATTATTACTCCAGAAGTTGGAAGATAAAGCAACCTCATTTTTATCGAAAAAATATATTTTAGGTGCGCCTACCCGAATTGATATCACAGACTTAGCTATCGTTGAAAAATTAAACAATAATTACTCCTTTGAGGATAGAGGTTCTATACGTATGGGTATTGGTATGGATAGATACCTAAAAAAAGGCGTCGATATTTCGATTCAATCGGAGCAGAAAATGCAGTTAATCATAACCGGTACTTTTGAAATGCTTAAGCAGAAAGTTAATGAGTAATATTATGTTTAGATCCAGATTGATTTATATCTTTGTTCCACATGTTTTACTTGACAATAATTAGTAATTTAATCTCCTTAATTAGTGGTTGTGATAGTTGTTTGTAATAGTTAGTTAAGATAGTTCGCTACTAATTAAGGAGAAATTTTTTATCCGCTCGATTTTCCCTTACGACTTTATCTTACTTAGAATGACTTTGTACATAAAATTTTGCATTATCGTAGTGATAAATAATTTTCGAAAAATCAAATGGCTCACCCGCTGAAGTATAAAAAATTTCTTCCACGCAAAGTGCAGGATCGCCAGCTTGTAAACCTAAGTATTGTGCGATTTCATCATTAAGCTTAATTGCCTTAAAATATTTATCAGAAAAACCAATATTAATTTTACAAATATCTTGAACATAGCTAAAAATTGAGTGTTCGGCAATTTCTTTATTAAGGTAGGGTACGAGCTTTTTGCGATAATATGATTGCTCAAAACCATACACTTTGCCATCAACATAACGCAAACGTTTTATATAATAAACTTGCTCAGTATCATCACACTGTAAGGTCTCTTTTACTTTAGCATTCGGCTGCATTAAATCGACATTAAAAACTTGTGATGTGCCAGGTAGATCGTTTAAATCAACACTAAAACCATGACTCTCTAGAAAATTAAGAAACCCCTGCTTTTTAGGTTGTCGTACGAAGATGCCACTACCTTGTATTTGATAGATAACACCATGCCGCTCTAATCGATTAAGTGCCTTAATAATAGTTGTTCGACTGACTTGATATTGAGCAATTAACCCTTCAATATTGGGTAATTGAGTGTCTTTTGGCAATTTTTGCCGATAGATTTCTTGTTTAATCTTTTCGGCAACATCTTGATATTTTAGCATTTATTTCTCTTTATTGTTTTTATAAATAAATAGCTCTCATTGTAACTTGTTTTAAGTAATTAGTAAGCAGTTTAGGTTAAAAATCAGATCTAGATCACAAACAATATAATTGGTCATTAACAATTTTAAAATTAGGTTTAAGATAAGCTCATTAATTAGTCTAAGGAGCTTAATCGATGTCATCAAAAATAAGAGATTATAATAAACTTGCGGTCGATATTTTACACGAGCTGGGTGGTGAAAATAATATTGTCACCGTTGCTCGTTGCACTACTCGTTTGCGTATAGTAACTGAGAAAACACCGCCTGAGGCAAAAGACAATATTGCCAATATGCCCGGTGTGATCACCGTAGTTGAAAAAGGAGGACAAATACAAATTGTTATTGGAACAAATGTAGAAAAAGTTTATAACGCCTTTATTCAACTTATCAACACCGATAATAAAGTCGCCAATGAAAGCCAAGCCAGCGTACTTAATCGCATCATTGCTACCATGTCAGCGGTATTTGCACCATTTGTGTATGTTTTGGCCGCTGCCGGTATATTGCAAGGGATCCTGATTTTAATTAAATTAGCATACCCGGCGTTTGAGACAACCGGTACTTGTCAAGTTTTAAACTTTATATCATGGGCTCCTTTTGCCTTTTTACCAATCTTTATTGCCATAACCGCTTCTCAACATTTCCGCTGTAATATTTATATTGCCGTTGCTTGTTGTGCGGCGCTGCTATCACCAACATGGGCTGAATTAGCCACACTAATCAAATCCGGACAAGAAATTGATTTATTCGGTATTGCATTATCTGAAACTACTTATACTTCTACTGTCCTACCTCCACTTTTTTTAGTTTGGTTATTGTCTTATTTAGAAAGAGCTTTAGAGCCTCGCTTACATAGCATCATTAAACCACTATTAATGCCACTAATCTGTTTAGTTGTTATGGTACCTCTTACACTACTAGCAATTGGTCCAATTACTGCCGGTGCAGCGCACTATATTGCCAGCGGTTATAACTGGGTGGTTAATTTAGCGCCTTCGATTGCCGGTGGTCTTATTGGTGCTGTATGGCAAGTATTTGTTATTTTTGGTGTGCATTGGGGGATTACGCCAGTTATCATCGAAAACATTAATCAATATGGTCAAGACTCATTCCAAGCGTTCCAAACTATTGCCGTTATTGGTCAAGTGGGCGCGGCATTAGGTTTTTATCTAAAAACCAGAAGCAAAGATATGAAGGGCGTGTCACTTTCAGCATTTGTTACCGGTTTATTTGGCATAACAGAACCGGCGATTTATGGGGTAAACTTACGCTTTAAACGACCATTTATTTACGGTTGTTTATGTGGTGCGTTAGGTGGAATTGTTGCTGGATTCTTCTCACCATATTACTATACTTACGCCGCTTTACCGGGACCGTTAACAATTGTGAATGCGATTAATCCGGAACATACCGGATCCTTCACTGGCGTCCTATTGGGATCAGCTATCGCCTTATTTGGTCCTGTATTATTAATGCAATTTTTAGGCACCAATGAAACCGAAAAAGGTAGTGCCAATAACATTGAAAATGATAATCCTAAAGTAATATTAGATGAAGTTGAAATTCAAAGCCCTATGACTGGCAGTGCTTTACCACTCTCTGAAGTACCCGATCCAGCTTTTGCTCAAAAATTAATGGGTGAAGGTATTGCTATTGAGCCAACTGACAACAATGTTTACGCACCAGATAATGGTATTGTCACCGCTGTATTTGAAAGCTCTAAACATGCTATCGGGTTAACACTGGATAATGGTGTAGAATTGCTGATTCATGTTGGAATTGATACGGTTAATTTAACCAATAATGAATTTAGCTACCATGTAGCATTAAACCAAAGAGTCAATAAAGGGGATTTACTTATCAGCTTCGATCCTGACAAAATTAAACAAGCAGGCTATCCACTGATTACACCGATTATTATCGTCAATACCGATCAATATCAACAGATCACATTAACGGAAAATAAACCGGTTACCCCTGAAGATATCGTATTTATAATTAAGCAATAAGAAGGAACAACAAATATGAAGCAAAAACCATTTTTATGGGGCGGTGCATTAGCCGCTCATCAATTCGAAGGTGGCTGGAACGAAGGCGGGAAAGGTCCTAGCGTTGTTGATGTTATGACCGCTGGTGCTCATGGTGTGCCTAGACAAATTACCCAAGATATTCAAGCAGACAAATTTTATCCAAATCATACTGCTATCGATTTTTATCATAATTATAAAGATGATATTAAGTTGTTTGCCGAATTAGGCTTAAAATGTTTACGTACTTCAATTGCTTGGACACGTATTTTCCCTAAAGGAGATGAGTTAACGCCGAATGAAGAAGGCCTTCGTTTTTACGATAATGTGTTTGATGAACTCATTGCTAACGGAATTGAACCGGTTATAACACTTTCTCATTTTGAGATGCCATTACACATTGCCCGCCATTATGGTGGTTTCCGTAATCGTAAAACGGTAGAATTTTTTGAACGATTTGCGATTGCTTGTTTTGAACGATACAAAAATAAAGTTAAATACTGGATGACATTCAATGAGATCAATAACCAAATGGATACCAGTAATCCGATCTTCTTTTGGACTAATTCCGGGGTACAAGTCAAACCGGGGGAAAATCCACAAGAAGTCCTTTATCAAGTCGCACACTATGAGCTATTAGCTAGTGCGAAAGCGGTAATCGCCGGTAAAAAAATTAATCCGGATTTCCAAATTGGTTGTATGATTTCTCATGTGCCTATTTACCCATATTCTTGTAATCCTGAGGATATGATGGCATCGGAAATCGCTATGCATCAACGCTTCTTCTTCCCTGATGTGCATGTACGTGGTTATTATCCGGCTTATGCGCTTAAAGAGTTTGAACGTGAGGGGTATAAACTTGATATCACAGCCGACGATTTGGCACTGTTAAAACAAGGTACCGTCGATTACATTGGTTTTAGTTACTATATGTCGACAGTAGTTAAAGCGGATGTGAAAAACGACAATCGCGATAACATCGTCAATGGCGCATTACCAAATGCGGTTGAAAATCCTTATATTAAAAGTAGTGATTGGGGTTGGCCGATTGACCCTGAGGGATTACGTTATACCTTAAATCGCTTATATGATCGCTATCAGCTACCGTTATTTATTGTCGAAAATGGTTTTGGTGCCATTGATGAATTAGAGAATGGTAACCAAATTCATGATAAACCAAGAATTGAATACTTAGGCGCACATATTAAGGCGATGTTAAAAGCGATTGATTATGATGGCGTTGATATTATGGGTTATACCGCATGGGGGATTATCGATGTTGTGTCGTTTACCACTGGTGAAATGAAAAAACGGTATGGCGTCATCTATGTTGACCGTGATAACGAAGGAAACGGTAGCATGAAACGTTATAAAAAAGATTCATTTGAATGGTATAAACACGTCATTAGCACTAATGGTCAATGCTTAAAGTAAGCTTTTAGGCTAACGCTCAATTTAAAATAAAGGGGAGCAGTTTGATTAAACACTCCCCTACTTTTATTGTTAACCATTAATTGGGCTTCTATTTGGATTTGGTAATTTTGCTTAAGCAAAAATCAAAAATTAAAAATCAATTGTTTATCCAGTTGTGGATCGATAAGCGTGACATGAAAACCGATAAGGCGCACACCCCGATCTTGTCTGCGCTCATGCCAAACTTTATAAGCCTGTTCAATCAAATCCTGTTTATCGAGTTTCGACCACACATGCTCTTGAGTAGTCAGCTGAAAATCATCAAACTTGAATTTTACCCCTTGTCTGGCTATTGATAAATCAGAACGTACTTTGCTTAATCTTTTTTCAAGTTCATCAAACAAAGGATCAAACTGCATAAGGCACTCTTCCCAACTATGAATATCATTAACCAACGTACGCTCAACCCCAACTGATTTTCGTTGCCGATCATTACACACTTCTCGTTCATCAACACCTTGACAGCGTTCATATAAGATTCGACCAAATTTACCAAATTGGTTAAGTAGTTTGTTTAAATCATAATTGAGCACATCTTTACAGGTATAAAGTCCTAGCTCAGTCAATTTCTTTTCGGTCACTTTGCCGACACCAGGAATTTTTTTCAACGGTAATTGCTGAATAAAACTATTTACCGCATCGGGTGTAATCACATATTGCCCGTTAGGTTTATTCATGTCGGAAGCAATTTTGGCTAAGAATTTCAGCGGAGCCACTCCCGCTGATGCGGTAAGTTCAAGCTCATTGTAAATCGTTTGACGAATATCTTGCGCAATTAAGGTCGCCGACCCTTGGCATAACTTACAATCGGTAACATCTAAATAGGCCTCATCGAGCGATAGTGTTTCAATAGCTTTGGTATAACGCTGGAAAATTTGATGAATTTGATTTGATACCTCTTTATAAACAGCGTGCCTGCCCGGTATCACTTTAAGATTAGGGCATAACTTAACCGCTTGTGCCATTGACATGGCACTATGAATACCAAATTGCCGAGCCTGATAATTTGCGGTGGCAACTACGCCACGTTTACGCGGATCACCCCCTACCGCAATTGGCATATTACGGTAACGGGGATTATCTCGCATTTCAACGGCGGCATAAAAACAATCCATGTCGACATGAATAATTTTTCGCATAATGGCTTTTTAACTAGATCGGTAATATAACTGTATAAATATACAATATCATACCTTAAAAACTTGTGCAAACCGCTAAAAAATTACTTAAGCAACTTATCGAAATCAATGAGTCCATTTTTATCATACGGATCGCCTATCCAGCGGATCGATTGATGAAAATTAGGGTTCACTATACTTTTTTCCGGCTGGTAAGAATCATAACTCAAACCGGCTAAATCAGACCATGTGTGAATCAAATCTTGAGTACTAAATTTACGCTCTACATAGGATTGATAATTATTAGGATGACTTGCTCGCCACTTAGGCGATTGCCAAAGCATAAATGGTATCGTATACATTGTTTGGGTTGGTGCTTTTTCATTGCGCCCTAACACATCATGTGGCGGTGATTGGTAAACATCTTCCCCATGATCAGAAAAATACAACATAAAACCGTTTTCTTGGCTATTTTTAAACAAGTTAAAAAGTGTGGTTGTGACATAATCGTTATATCTGATCGCATTATCATAACTGTTATAATAGTCTAACTTTTCATCATCAATCTTAAATGCTATTTTGTCTTTATCTTTAAAGTAATTCCACTGTTCATCTTTAGGATAACGCAAGGAATATTTCATATGGGTACCAAGCAAGTGTATAACAATAAATTTCTTCTGCGCCGGATCGTTTAACACTTCTCTAAAGGGTTCGAAAACGGATGAGTCATATTGTCTTGAACTTTGATTACGATCGTTATTCATGTAAAACTGTTCATCGGCCTGCTTAGAAAACATAGTTAGCATTGTATTGCGTTTGGTCATAGTTTGCTGGTTAGTTATCCAAAAAGTTTTATAACCAGCCTGTTTCATTAAATGTATTAACGACGGTTTTTTCAAATAGAGATCCGGATGCTGTTCATCAGCAAAGGTTAAAGCTTGTTGCAATATCTCAATGGTATAAGGTCTTGATGATACCACGTCATTGAAAACCAAAAATTCCGGATTCTCTTTTTTAAATTGCTCTATTTGTGGTGTTGTCGGCCTGTCATAACCGTAAATGCCCATACGTTGACGAGACGTTGACTCACCAATGACCAGCACCAATGTTCTTGGTGTATCACCATTAGCATCTTTTAAATTTTCAAAAGCAGGCAGCGTTTGCAAATGATTCAAAATATTTTCCATATTAGTTAATTGCGAACGATAGGCTAAATAGCTATTTAAAAGTTGCCATGGCACGGTTGTTTCCATGCGAGACATTAAGTGCGCTGTTGCTTTTTCAAATGAAGTCTTTTTAACTGCCATACTAATAAATAACGGCATTAAAGCATAAGTGATAATTAACAGCGAGCAGATCCACTTGGTCGAATTTTTAACATAAATCGGTTTTACTTTTCGCCAAAGATAAATACCGATTAAAATATAAATCACTAATACTGCTAATAACTTAAAGCTAAAATATTGTTGAATAAATTCATGAGATTCATTGTAGTTTGATTCAGCCATAACGAAAAAGACACTTTGTGAAAACTCTTGACGATAAATCACAAAGTAACCAATGGAGATAAGCGACAAAGCGCCAATAACCAGTCCATAAACGGCGGCAATTTTCCGGGTATGATTTGGAAACAGCAGAACTGGTATCAGCCAAATTAAACTATAAATTATCGCATCACGTAACCCAATTAAATTCGAATGACCCGATAACACAATATAGAGTTGTAACGCACAGGAAAAGTAACAAAAAAATAGAATAACAAAAATAAGTGCAGACCAGCTAAATTTTTGGTTGTCTTTTAACTTTTGCATGAATATCTAACAATATTAAATAATAGGTGATAACACTTTATCTAGCCTAAATTAATAAAACCTTAAAGGCGCAATAAGCGCAATTTATGCAGCAGTCTTTGCTAAAAAAATAAGTTAACAGGCGGGGATCAATAATGGAATTGACTGAAAAAAGCCAAACTTTCTAGTTAACGAGTCGATGCAGTAGGATTTTGATAACAACCACTAAACCATTTGTTCCTTTAATTAAAAATCTCAGTCAAACTGGCAATATTCATCTATTTAAAATTTGCTATTAGCACTATTGGCCAATGCCACCAATTTAGCCAATCTTTAAGCCTAATATTTTAGCTATATGCTGATTTTCAGAAAGTTTCAACTTTTCGGGATGATCATTAAAGATAATTTGCCCATTATCAACAACCAAACAGCGTGAAAAATAGCTTAGAGATTCATCCAGATAATGTGACACCATCATCAAAGTCAGACCATATTGATTACAGATCTGATCTATCAGCGCTAACATCTCAAATCGCAGCGCTTGATCTAACGCCGAAAAAGGCTCATCTAATAGTAAAATAGGACGATGTTGAATCAAACATCGGGCAAGCGCCACACGTTGTGACTGACCACCGGAAAGCTGTTCAGGAAAACGCCCGGCAAACCCTTTAAGCCCAATTTGCTCGAGTATATGACCTATCAACGACTGCTCATTAGCACTCAATTTTAAAGAGGGTTTGATGCCTAATGCAATATTTTGTTCAATGGTTAAATGGCTAAATAAATTATTATGCTGAAATAGCATAGATGTCGGACGTTCGCTCGGTGGCAAATGGGTAACATTTTGCTGATTAAGAAAGATATTTCCACATTGAGGATAAACAAAGCCGGCAATAAGATTTAACAGCGTACTTTTACCTGCGCCACTAGGACCAACGACAATCACCCGCTCTTTAGCGGCGATGTTGAAGTCAAAATAGGTTTTGAAATCATCGTGCTGATAACTGATTTGGTTAAGTTCGATCATCATCTATCACAACCAATATACTTAAAGATAAGATTAATAAAAAAGCAGCAGTAACCATACTATCATGATAATAATAATGTGATATTTGCTCGTATAAATAATAAGGTAATGTGATCACCGATTGCCCACCAAACAACGCAATCACACCAAAATCGCCCAACGATAAAATCATCGAAAATGCAAAACTCATCATAATCAATTTTTTTAATGCTTTAAATTCGATTAAATAAAAATGCTTTAAACCGGTAATATTGAGCGATTGGCTAAGCTGCCAGTAACGCAAAGTAACATCATACATGGGTGCGGCAAGATTTTTAAGCACAAAAGGTAATGCCATAAGCCCATTACAAAGCATAACCAAAAGACAAATAAACAGCGTATTATCGGCGTAACGAAATAGCAGTAAAAAAAGCCCCGATGCTAAAACCATACTGGGAATAACCAAAATTAACGAGCCGATCATCATTAAATAATTACTCAATTTTGTCTGCTGGAAAACAAGTAAACGGCTATTCGTCCAAAGTAGCGACACGCCTAACAACATAGCAATCATCGCTGAGCCTAAAGCAATCAAAATGGAAAACATTAACGCTGATAGAAAAGATTGATTAATCGCAGATAAGCGAAAATAATAAATCCCTTCAACCAGTACCGTCAGCATCGGAAGAAAAATAAATAGCACACCTATCCAAATGATGATTCTACATAAAAAACCTAAATAACCCGGTATGGCGAGTTGATAATTGGCTTTAACAAATTTTATGCTAAGTTTCTTTTGTTGATTCAATTTTTGCATCAACAAAATAAAAGTTACACAGCACACAATCTGCAACGCTGAAAGCACAACCGCTTGCATAATGTCAAAATCACGGATAGATTGATAGATTGCCACTTCAATTGTGGTAAACTTTGGTCCCCCACCCAGCGCAAGCACAACGGCAAAACTGGAAAAACAAAGCATAAAAATTAATGCTGCCATAGGTAAGATTTGCCGGCGCAACAAAGGCCATTCAATCAGTTTAACAAAGGCAAAATGAGAAAAATTAAGCTGCGCTGCTAACTGTTTATGTTCGACCGGCACACTTATTAACGTTCGATAAAATAAACAGCAGGCATAGGGAAAATTCAAAAAAACATGCGCCAATAAAATACCCTGTAACCCATAAATCGACAGCGAATAAGGTAAATTAAGAGACTGAAAAAAAACCGATATTAGACCCTGCTTGCCATATACCGACAATAGTCCGGTAACAACCACTAGTGTTGGTAAAATAAAGGTGATCGGCATCAGCTTTAATAGCAGTGCTTTGCCTTTAAAATCAACCATTGATAAAGCTTTCGCCATTAATAATGCAAAGCCGATAGATAAAACAGTCGATAACAGTGATTGATAAAACGTTATTGCTAGAATATGTAATAAATAACTATCAAAATAGACAGTTAAATTATCAGACTCTATGGCAAAGCGAACTAGTGCAAAAAGCGCCGTTGCTAATACCATAAAAATAAAACTAGCGGCGCCAATACCTGCCATTAGCGGTTTTAATTTAAACATCAAATTAACCGTTTTATTTGATCACCGCTGATTGCCATTCACGAATCCACGCTTTTTGATGCTTGCTAACTTGTTCTGCATCAAATTCCAGCGGCTTGTCTATCGGTTTAATTTGCTCAAAAGCCGGTGGTAAATCAGTTTTGATAATTGGATACATCACATTTTTTTCAGCAAATAAACGTTGCACTTGTGGTGTTAATAGATATTTTAAAAATTGGCGAGCCAATGGAACTTCTTGGCTATATTTGATAATACCGGCTACCTCAACTTGACGATAATGTCCTTCATCAAAAATGGCCGCTACATAGCGATAATCGTTATCATTTAAAATATGCGCAACCGGTGAAGTGTTATAACTCAACACAAAATCAGCTTCGCCTTTCAAAAACATATTGTAAGACTCGCTCCAACCTTTGGTTACTGTAACGGTATTTTTCGCTATTTTTTGCCACGCTGTAGCGGCATCGTCACCATAAACTTTCTTCATCCAAAAAAGCAATCCTAAACCGGGTGTACTGGTTCTGGGATCTTGATAAATAATTTTCCAATTTGGCTTGTTATCAACTAATTGATGTAAAGATTGAGGTGGATTTTTAATTTTCTCTTTATTATAAATAAAGGCAAAATAACCATAATCATAAGGCATAAAATCTTCATTCCACCAATCGGTATTTAAGTTATCCGGTTTCTCAATTTGATGAGGTATAATGATATCGGCAAGTTTAGCTTGTTCTATCAGATTGTTATCTAACCCCAAAATCACATCAGCATTGGTTTTATCACCTTCAAGCCGAATACGATTTAAAATCGATACACCGTCTCCCAATGTTATCACATCAAGTTGACAGTCACACTGCGCCTCAAAACCTTTTTTGATAGCTTCACCGGGACCCCACTGTGACATAAAAGAGTTATAACTATAGACGGTTAAAGTTGGCTGCTCAGCAAAGACAGCGCCGGCAAAGCACAATAAAGGAAAAACAATAGACAATAACAGATTGTGACGAAACATTTTGCCTCCAAAATAGTAAGTAAAAGACAAAAGGTTTGAGCAGATATTATAACTCAAATCCCTCCGCTGGCATGATCCAGTTCAGGTTCGACGGGTTATGTTAGCAAGTTAACATTCTCAGCCCAACTCGGCACCCCGTTGAGAACGATATTAGTTTAGAGGCTCAAGGTTTAATTGTAAATAGTTACCCTTCACTGTTGCCATTCAAATTTCTCTGCCATTTTGGAAGAGACTAACTTAAATTGCCCTTGATTAATCTGATATATCTGTTCTTTATAAAATTCCGGCTTAGGATCTATATATTCATAGTCCTCATCATAATAGTAAGTCACAAACTGTTTTAGGTTTATTGTTAAATCTTCATTGACAGAAAATTGATTAAAACTACTAACATCTTCATAGCGATATTGACTATCTAAAAGCAAAGCATCAATCAATTTACCTTGTTCATCGTAACTATTTAGTTGAATATTTAACATCTGGGTATCAGCTTCACCATAACCATTGTAAATTATCACTTTATAGAGATAATTATCCTGAACAAAGCCACCTACTACGTAATAACGGATATCTTGTGTAAATCGATCATATCCAAAAGACTCATTTTTAATCGGAAAATTGATTTCTTGCTCATTCAAGAGTTGAGTGAGTTTTGAATACTTGTCTAAAAAGATAGCGTAACCATCCTTATCTTTTTTATAGTATTTTATAAATTGTGAAGAAGTTATGGGGAGTTTTAGGTTTGGCACAGTGTCGGGGGCTTGAGCAAAGGCTAAAGCAGAAAAAAATAAAATTATATTGACAATTACACCCCATTTAACAAATTTTTGGAACATTTATCACTCTCTCTATTTATGCAATTTATTTTGAACATAAAGTAATCTATGTCACGCTAATTTACAATAATTTTATCTTATACAAACACGCTGTATTTACTTGTCCTTAACTAATCCCACAGTGACAATTTATCAATTTACCAGTATTATATTGGGCATTTTATTACAATCAATTAGGTTTAGTGTGAATATTCAACAATTATTAATGCAACGCATTTCACAAGCAATGATTATGGCAGGCGCCGATAAAAACAGCGACGCGCTAATCAAACAATCTGCTAAAGTACAATTTGGTGATTATCAAGCTAATGGCATTATGTCTGCCGCTAAAAAGTTAGGCATGCCACCAAGAGAGCTTGCTGAAAAAGTATTGCAACATCTTGATATCAACGATATCGCTGATAAAGTTGAGATTGCCGGCCCTGGCTTTATTAATATCTTTTTAAAAAATAGCTGGATTGCGCAACAAAATGAAATTGCTTTAAGTAGTGATAAATTGAATATTACTTTACCGGCTAAACCACAAACGATAGTTGTTGACTATTCAGCACCGAATGTCGCCAAAGAGATGCATGTAGGACATTTACGTTCAACGATTATTGGTGATGCCACTGTCAGAGTATTAAGTTTTCTAGGTCATAATGTTATACGAGCCAACCATGTCGGTGATTGGGGCACGCAATTCGGTATGCTTATTGCTTACCTTGAAAAGATGCAAAATGAGCATGCCAATGATATGGATTTGTCAGATTTAGAATCATTTTATCGTGCCGCTAAAAAACACTATGACGAAGACCAAGCATTTGCTGAAAAAGCCCGTAATTACGTGGTTAAATTACAAGGTGGTGATGAGTATTGCCGAGAAATGTGGCGAAAACTTGTTGATATCACTATGACACAAAATATAGCAACCTATAAACGTCTTAATGTCACACTATCATTAGAAGATACCATGGGGGAAAGCATCTATAACAGCATGCTACCGGGTATTGTGGCTGATTTAAGACATAAAAAACTGGCGGTTGAAAGTGACGGGGCAATCGTTGTCTTTTTAGATGAATATAAAAACAAAGAAGGCGAGCCAATGGGTGTCATCATCCAAAAACGTGATGGCGGCTACCTGTATGCGACAACCGATATTGCTTGTGTCAAATACCGTTACGAAACATTGCATGCTGACCGTATACTCTATTATACCGATTCACGTCAACACCAACACCTTGAACAAGTTTGGGCAATTGTACACAAAGCTAAATATGTCCCGGAATCACTAAAACTTGAACATCATATGTTTGGTATGATGTTAGGTAAAGACGGAAAACCATTTAAAACTCGTTCGGGCGATACTGTTAAATTAAATGATCTGCTTGATGAAGCGACAGAACGTGCAACCGTTTTAATTCGCAGTAAAAATCCACAGTTGACCGAACAAGAGCTGGCGCAAGTGGTTGATGCTGTTGCTATCGGTGCGGTTAAATATGCCGATCTATCAAAAAACCGCACAACCGATTATGTATTTGATTGGGACAATATGTTGTCGTTTGAAGGCAACACCGCACCCTATTTACAATATGCTTACACTCGTGTACTATCAATCTTCAGAAAATCAAACATTAATGAAGATAGCTTAACCGGTACTATCAGTCTTGAAACGGATAAAGAGCGTGCATTAGCTACCCGCTTAATCCAATTCGATGAAACGATATCAACCGTTGCTAATGAAGGCACACCACATGTGCTGTGTGCTTATTTGTACGATATTGCTACACTATTTTCTAGTTTTTATGAACACTGCCCAATCTTATCTGCTGAAAATGAAAGTCTAAAAACCAGCCGTTTAAAACTGGCTTCATTAACAGCAAAAACCCTTAAAACGGGACTTGATATGTTAGGCATTAAAACTGTTGAAAAAATGTAATACTCCTTACCACCGATATAATATCGGTGGTAATTGATCCCTATTCCTTGAGTAACAATTAGACAGCAAGATAAAATGATTGGATTTATTGTTCGGCAACAAAATAAATTAATGGCAATTGTATTAATCTTGCTAACACTCGTTGCAATTCGCTTATTTCCTCATCCTCCTCTATCCGAATCTCTCTCTTTTTCTAAACGTTTTTACGATGATAACAATCAATTAATCAGAATGACCTTAGCCGACGATGACCGGTATCGGCTTTGGACACCACTTGAAGAGATATCGCCAGATATTATTAACGGCTTATTACTGCATGAAGACCAATGGTTTTATTATCATACCGGCTTTAATCCATTTAGCTTAAGCCGAGCATTTTGGCAAACGTTCGTGAGCGGCGGGAATCGACAAGGCGCATCAACCATTACCATGCAACTGGCTCGCATGCACTGGCGATTAAATACCAAAACGATAGGCGGAAAACTCACCCAAATTGCCAGAGCTATCCAGCTAGAATTAATGTATTCCAAACATGATATTTTAGAAGCTTATCTCAACTATGCACCGTTTGGACGAAATATTGAAAGTATCGGGGCGGCATCATTAATTTATTTCAATAAACCGCCTTCAGAAGTCAATCTACCGGAAGCCTTAACATTAGTTGTATTACCGCAATCACCAACCTATCGAACTGATCGCAAAACCGGCATAGCTGGCCCGGCACTGATTAAAGCAAGAAACATGCTTTTTCAACGTTGGCAAGAAAAATATCCGGTTGATAGTAATATCGCTGCACTTTTCGATCAAAAATTGGTTTTACGCCAACCGGAAAAACTACCATTTGTCGCGCCTCACTTTGTTAATCAAATCATGCAAGACCATGTCAGTAATGATCTGGAAGTCCACACCACATTAGATAGCCAATTACAAAAAATTATCACCACACAGGTTGAAGCATTTATTGAACGAAACAGCATAAAAGGCATCAATAATGCAGCTGTTATATTAGTTGATACCCAATCAATGGAAATTAAAGCGCTGATCGGGTCTGCTGACTATTTTAATCAAGCCATTGAAGGACAAGTTAACGGAACGAATGCCAAACGGTCACCCGGTTCAACGCTAAAACCATTTATCTACGCACTTGGTATCGATCAAGGTTTATTGCATCCTCAAACAATCCTTAAAGATGTCGCAACCAATTTTGGTGCCTATACTCCGGAAAACTTCGACCGTAACTTTCGAGGCCCAATTTCTGCAACTGATGCTTTAATTCACAGCCGCAATATCCCCGCTGTGGCTATTGCGCAAAAATTAAAAAAACCCTCTTTTTATGAATTTTTAGTTAATACGCATATACAAAATTTAGCTGATGAAGCGCATTATGGCTTAGCTTTGGTGTTGGGTGGTGGCGAGATAACTGCTCAAGAGTTAGTGAGTCTATATGCAATGTTGGACAACGGGGGTAACTGGCAACCATTAAAATTTATTAAACACGATAATCAAGTGGAGCCAGAACGACAGTTAAGTGAAGAAGCCGCATTTATGACGCTTGATATGCTGAAAAAAAATACTCGCCCACAAGATATACTGAGCAAAATGCAAAAGAAAATGATTCCCGTTGCGTGGAAGACCGGCACCTCGTGGGGATTCCGTGATGCTTGGACTGCCGGCAATTTTGGTCATTATGCCATGGTAGTATGGTTAGGCAATTTTAATAATCAAGGTAACAATGCCTTTGTTGGAATTGATGCAGCAACCCCACTATTTTTTAATATTGTTGACAGCATCAATGCCTATTATCCTAATATACGCAAAGAAAAGCACCGTATACCGCCAAATTTGAAGCGTGTCGATATTTGTTTAACCAGTGGTAATTTAATGACCCAATGGTGTAAAGCAAAAGGTAAAACATGGTTTATTCCAGGCGTATCACCGATTAAACCCGATACCATTTTCAGACCAGTAAGGGTTGATAATCAAACTGGCAAAGCGGTCTGCCCGCCTTATGATATGGAAAATTCGCATATTGAAGTTTTTGAATTTTGGCCTTCAGATTTAGCCGCTATTTTTGCAAAAGCCGGATTACCGAAAAAAACGCCACCGACAACCCAACATTGCCAGACGGTGCAAAGTCTAAATGGCGAACCCCCTAAAATAACTTCACCGCTTAAAAATGTCGTTTATCAGTTTAGACAAAGTAAGCAAAAAAGTGAGCGAATTAGTTTCACAGCCAATAGTGACGGTGATGTTAAAACACTCTATTGGTTTGTTAATGATACCTTCATTGGGCAATCTGAGCCGCACACATCACTAAGCTGGATACCAACCCAAAGTGGATCGTTTAAAGTACTTGTACTTGACGACCTGGGAAGAAGTGATTCAAGAACAATTAAAGTAGAACTATTAAATTAAACCTATTTTGCCACGCTTCTTTGCTTTGTCTCATTTTTGCGACACAAAATCACTCGATATCATAATGAGTTAACTATTTTTATCGGTTTCATTACCGATAAGAGTTGATTAAAATTTGATTCCTCACCGTAAAAATCTAAAAAATAATACTTTAACTATATCATTTATTTAAATATTTTTATAATTATAACACTTGCTATTACCCGTGATTTGGTTAGAATTCTTGCAATTTATTGCATAGGTAAAGCGTAACAAACCATGACAAATCACAATTTAGTTATCCTTAACAATAAACTTTTAAGCACCTTTTATATCCTCCTTTTTGGGGGATTTTTTTTGTCTTTTTTTCATCTTATCAGTAACACTTGTTTAAGTCATTTCATCGTAGAGGCACATTATGACAGATAATAAAAAAATGTTATTAACCAGTCGAGATCAAAGTTTAAAAGCATTTTTAATGAACAAAATTAAGCAAAATGGTGGTTGGGTTAATGCTCATATGCATGCTGACCGAGCTTTTACGATTAACGTTGACAGCTTTGATGTGTATCAAAAACAATCATTAATTGAAAAATGGGATACCTTAGATAAAGTTAAAGCCGCCATGAGTGAAGATGATTACTACCGTCATTTTAGCATGGCAGTTGAACGAATGATTGAACAAGGTGTAAGTGCCATGGGATCGTTTGTTGACATCGATCCTATCGCTCAAGAAAGAGCAATTAAAGGCGCATTACGAGCCCGTGAAACCTATAAAAATGACATCACCATAAAGTTAGTGAACCAAACACTTAAAGGCGTGATTGATAAAGAAGCTCGCTATTGGTTTGATAAAGGCGCTGATTTAGTCGATATTATTGGTGGATTACCTCGCCGTGATGAACGTGACCATGGTGAAGGTATGGGACTTGTTCATCTTGATGTGCTCATGCAAACAGGTAAATCACTGGGCAAAATGGTACATGTTCATGTTGACCAATTTAACTCATCCGATGAGATTGAAACAGAACAACTGACCGATAAAACGCTTGAACACGGTATGCATGGAAGAGTTGTTGCCATTCACAGTATCTCAATCACTGCGCATAGCTTAGCCTATCGGCAAAAACTCTATAAAAAAATGAAAGAAGCAAAAATGATGGTAATTGCTTGCCCGTTTGCCTGGATTGATAGCCCACGCCGTGAAGAGCAAGGACCAACTCGTAACTCACTAACGCCGGTTGACGAGCTGGCAGCGGCAGGCATTCCGGTTGCCATTGGCACAGATAACGTTAGTGATTATATGCTTCCTTTTTCAACCGGAAATATGTGGGAAGAACTCAAACTATTGGTGACTGGCTGCCGTTATACTGATTTAGATAACGTAGTGAATGTGGCAACCAAAAATGGGCGAATGGTATTAGGGCTTTAATCGTTTTTAAAATACTCAATAACAAGCGCTCTGCTTGATATGATCATCGAGCCTTGTCGAGCTTGCAAAACTTTTAGAGCTTGTAGTGCATGTAGTGCATGTAGTGCGTGTAAAGCATATAGTGCTTGTAAAGCATGTAGTGCTTGTAAAAAGCATTAAGGCGTTATTCACTGTTTAGGCAATTGTCTTAATGCTTTAACACAAAAATGTGCTATCCCCAATAACACAGCGTTTATTGGGAATAGAAGATAGATTTATTTACGTGTAGGCTTTTTGCTGGTTGCTTGACGTGGTGATTTAGCTAAACGGTCAACTCTTGCTCGTTTTGGTCTGACGATTCGCTTATCTGATGAAGCGTTAGTTTTGGTAAAACTTTTCACTTCAGCCGGCAAACCGACCAGATCACGCAAATAGTTAACCGAATCAATACCGAGTTCTATCCAAGTGCCTCGTGAAAGTCCTTTAGGTAATGTAATATTACCATAGCGAATACGAAGCAAACGGCTAACTTGTACCTCAATGGCTTCCCACATTCTACGAACTTCTCGATTACGACCTTCGGTTATAACAACATTAAACCACTGATTTAAACCGTCGCCACCTTGTGCTTTAATCGATTTAAATGCCGCCGGACCGTCTTCCAGTTGTACACCTTTACGCAATTGATTGAGCTGTTGATCGGTCACATTACCAAAAACTCTTACCGCATATTCACGCTCGATCTCATGCCTTGGATGCATAAGTCGGTTGGCAAGTTCGCCGTCGGTGGTAAACAGTAATAAACCAGAGGTATTAATATCAAGCCTGCCAATATTAACCCAACGTGCATTTTTTAAACGAGGCAAATGTTCAAATACCGTTGCCCGACCTTGTGGATCATTTCGGGAACAGATTTCCCCTTCAGGCTTATAGTAGGCTAAAACCCGACAGACCTCTTTTTCTTTACTTCTCAGTTGAATTAAGTGGCCATTGATTCGAATCTTAGGGTTAGTATTGACATCAACACGGTCACCTAAAGTGGCTATTTTACCGTCAACACTGATTTTACCTGCACTAATCATGGCTTCAATCTCACGACGAGAGCCATTGCCTAAATTGGCTAACACTTTTTGTAATTTTTCAGAATTCAATTTTTTCATTTTGCCTCGCTACCTTCACAGGTATCTTTATTTAATGATGATTTATTTTACCTTAGGTAAAAAACTAATATCGACATAATAACGTTTTGGATTTGCTTCATCAATATAAACAGTTATTGTCTCTTTATCAATGAAAGGACTAGGATCAAACCAAATATTTTCGCTTTCAAAAAGATAGACATGATTTGATGTTATACTGTCTTGCCATTGACAGTAAATGATATACGGCGAGCGACCTCGAACAGATAATGCGGTATTTTGTTCAACCGTATTTATCTTCGCTTCAATTTGTCGGCCACTTGTCAGCATCTGACGTTTTAATTTATTTTTCTTAAATTGATAATAAAAATAACTAATACTAATTAAAAATAGTAGGATGCCAATGATTCCAAAAATCATTTCGCCAAGCCACATTGAGAAGAAAGTATTAATTTTTGCATGATTCGAATTTAACGGATCATATAAAATTTCAATCTCATCGCCTTTCTCATAGGCGGGAGGATTACTACCAACATTTGATTTCACCTTTCTAACTTGTTCTTGATTATCAACAAATTGAAAGATAGGAAAATAAGAAACTGATCGGTTGCCATCAGAATCTTTTGAATACGACTCTTCAAAATCAACAATGGTGCCTGTAGCACTGACTGAAGAATTAATAAAATCTATCTGTTTTATCGATTGACGCGCTACCAATATTAATATTCCAATACTGATTATAAAAATAAATGCCATGACTTTTTTCATTTTGTTTTCCTATATTAATTTATTAATTTTATTTATATAAAAGGTGCGGTATCACCGCTACCTTGTCGAACTATATCAGGATAATCATGAGTAAGATCAATCACTGTGGTGGGTTGTTCGCTAATATAACCACCATGAACAATGGCATCAAGTTGATGACCAATTTTATCTTCAATCTCGTCCGGATCGGATTGTGCTTCTTCATCATTAGGTAAAATTAAGGTGGTAGTCATTAAGGGCTGACCTAATAATTCGAGAAGCGCTAAATCTATTTTATTATCAGGAATGCGTAAGCCAATGGTTTTACGCTTTTCGTTCATTAAGCGGCGTGGCACTTCTTTACTTGCCGGTAAAATAAATACATATTTACCCGGTGTATTATTCTTTAATAAGCGAAATGTTGTATTATCGACAAAGGCATAAGAAGAAAGCTCAGAGAGATCACGACACATTAAGGTAAAGTTGTGATGCTTATCAAGGTTGCGAATCTGACAAATACGATCAACGCCATATTTATTATCGAGTAAACAACCAAGCGAATATCCCGAATCGGTAGGAAAGGCAATCACACCGCCGTCGTTTAATATTTTGACAACTTGATCTAACAGACGTGTTTGTGGATTATCAGGGTGAATATAAAAAGTTTGGCTCATAATGTTCTTCTATGTTGATAAATTTAACATCGGATTTTAGTGCTCAAGATTACAGCGACACTATCGCTTTAACACATAACTAAAATCGGCTTCATTTCTACTTGATACTAAATTTCCCAATTATGCCATATCGGGGTAATACTATCGGGTAATGGCGTTGTTTTACCCAAATCAAGATAATTAACCAAATCATGAAAATCGGAGCCTTGTGAAGCCAGTAATTCAAACTCATTGGCTAATTTAGCTAAACGTTGTAAATCATCTTGCGTTTGTCGGCTTTGCGAAACTTCAAGCGCATCACCGCCACAATCTTTAAAATCTTGAATTAATAATTTTAATTTGGTTAACGTTAAATCGTAACGAGTCGGGTGCGCTAACACGGCTTGCCCACCTGCGGTATGAATCGCTTCGACGGCATGAGCAATACTACACCACTGCGCAGGCACATAGGCGTAACCACCTTTACCTAAATAGCGTTTGAATGCACGTTTAATATCTTTAACGTGACCATTTGCCACTAAAAAGCGGGCAAAATGTGCTCGTGATACAATATCACCTTTAGCAAATTGTTGCGCTTGTTGGTAAGCGTTTTCAATGCTAAGGTTAGCCAACTTCTCGCTAATTGCATGCGCTCGGCTAATCCGCCCTTGCTCTTGTGATGATAGTAACGCTAATAACTGTGGATTATCGATATCAACATTTAGACCCACAATATGGATTTCGTTATGTTTCCATGCGGTTGATATTTCAACACCACAAACTAATTTGACCGGTAAATATTCATTTTCAATCGTCGCTCTTGCCTCGGGCAAGCCTTTGACCGTATCATGATCGGTAATGGCTAAAAGATCAATCTTGTTTTCAGCCGCTCTTTTGACAAGCTCACTCGGTGTTAAAATACCGTCTGATGCGGTAGTATGAGAATGTAAATCGACGATCACACTTTTTTCTCGAAAATAATTTTTAAACGTGTAATATACCACACAATTTGCGTGACCACTAAAAGGTAAATTATGAAAGATCAAATTCTTCTTGCTCAACAAAATACTCTGGAAATTATTGAAAACCTATTACAAGACGGTAGCGATCCTCATGCGCTTTATATTATTGAACACCATATCTCATCACAACATTTTGATAAACTTGAAAAAGTTGCAGTTGAAGCATACAAACTAGGCTATGAAGCAACCGACCCGGATGAAGATATTGATGATGCAGGCAATGCGATTATTGGCTTTGATATTGTTGCCGAATGTCCACTAGATGCTAAATTAATTAATGCGCAGATTGAACAAATTGTTACTTTGGCAAATCAATTTGGCGTACATTATGACGGGTGGGGAACTTATTTTGAAGACGGCAGTGATGAGATATTTGATGACATATTTGAAGAAGAAACACTGCACTAATTCCTATCGGCAGTTATCAGCCCCTTTGATTAAATCAAAACAACTCAACTAATTTTATTTAATCCAAACAAATTCTTATCCGTTTGATTAACGGATAAGAATTGAGTATTTAATGGATTATTTCACTTGTTCTACCCGACTTGTTCTTTTTTGATTTGGTGAAACACTGCGAACAACAATTGTTTCTCCCTTATTAATTGCCACCGGCGTAGTGTAACGGTGCCAGGTTTTGCCGTCATCGTTAGAGTATTGAATATGCAAACCCGGGAAAACAATGTTAGCGGTTAGCTGGCCATTTTCAATTTTTGCACCGGGTAGTGGTAAGCGATAATCAATTGCAGCAAGATCGAGTTTAGATAACGCTTTTTGCCCAACTACATTAGCAAAACGAGTCCAGTCATCAAGTAACTTTTGTTGGTCTACATAGTGCGTTTTTCCTTGTTCATATTCACGATCTTTTTGATAATCCGTTTCCCAATCGGCTTTATGCCAAGCTCGTTCCGCTACTGCTAACAGTCTAGGGTACATCATGTATTCCATTTGCGCATCCGTGCGAACAATTTCACTCCATAACTGTGCTGACAAGCCATAACTGCCTGTCCAATTCAAAGTACCTTTGGCGCTAAATACGTTACCGTCACGATCGGTTGAGGTTTCGGCGTTTTGCGGTAAATTATTTGGCGCAAAGCTAAACATTTTGCGTTCATCATTAAAACGGGTACCCCAATAATAGCCACTCTCTTGCGGATTGACTTCATACGGGAAATCAAGATAAACATAATCCGGATTTGAGATAATCATCTGATAGCCTTTGTTTGTCCATTCACTGGCTGAATCATATCCTCCCCAATAGAGCGCATCCCAAAAGTTGACTGTTACTTTATCGACAGCAAACGCTTTAGCATTATCGGCATGTTTTACGCCGTCTTGCCATGCCTGCATGTGATTGATGCCATGGTCTTTAATAATCTTACTGGCTTGAATTGCAAAATAGCTAGGTAGATACTCAATATCTTTAATCACCCCTTGTTTAACCAGTGTTTGACAAGCTTGCGATTTTGCCCAAGGATGATCTTCAACGCTTTGATCAACTAACCCTTTACCCTCAACTTTGGTCGCAGCATGGAGGTCTTGATAGCCATTACCTAAACGAATGTTTTTCGCCTCATCGCCGCCAAAATGCCAAACGGTGAGTGGTTGCCCGGCTTCGTTATGCATTTTTGCAATTTCAGTAATCACTTTATCGACAAAACGTTTAGATGAATCTAAGCAAGGATTTAGATAACTTTTTCGATCGTAAAATTGTACTGTTGTCGTATTTGAATCATCGGTAGGATCAACTAAACGAAACTCATTAGCTTCTGCTTGTTTACCTTCTGCCATTAGGCGTTGATAACGTGCTTCCATAGACATAATTGCCGCTCTGGCATGTGCCGGCATATCAATTTCGGGGATGACATCAATAAAGCGATCTTTAGCATATTTGACAATTTCAATATAATCACTGCGACTAAAGTAGCCACTACCTAAATTATCACTATCAGGCCCCGATCCTAATTGTGGTAATAAACATTTTGTTTCACTCAGATCGTGACAACGCTTACTACCAACATCGGTCAATTCCGGAAGTCCCGGGATCTCAATTCGCCAACCTTCATCGTCACTAAGGTGAAAATGGAATTTATTTAACTTATAACTCGCCATTTGATCGAGTAACCTTAGCACCGCTTGCTTTGTTTTAAAGTTACGTCCGGTGTCTAACATAATGCCCCGATAATCAAAACGTGGAGAATCTTCGATTTTTACCATAGCAATGGTTGGCTTTTCGGTGACCGGAATCAACGATAAGATCGATTCTACGGCGTAAAAAATTCCTCGCTCATCAAAGGCAGTAATGGTCGCTTGCTTATCGTCAATATTGAGTTGATAAGCACCCGATACCCCATTTTTAAATTTACTCGCATCAATATTTGCAACAATCTTATAACCTTTATCGGTTAATGCGATGCCTAAGTTATCAAACTGCTGATTTAAAACTGATAAGCTGGCGTCATTAAGTCCTTTTAATTGAAGATGAATGCCATTTTTATCCAGCGTGATATCTTTTTCAGCAAGGGTAAGATGTAAAGGCGTTGGAATAATTTGCCCACGCAATGCTTTTTCATCAAGCTGTTTAATATCGGCATTACGCTCAAACCGGGTGACTGGCGTCATTAAAATATTGTGATCATCAGGCGTGCGCTTCCACTGCTCACCAATCGGTGACACAAAATCCGCCAAGTTTTCAGTGTTAGTATTACCGATAACTTTTGGCGTGGCATCGGTTGATGTCACATACCAACGAGGGATGACATCTGACTGGCTTAATTGCCAATACTCGCCAATGATAGGAATATCAATGCTACTTTTAGCCGGAAAACCAGTAAATTTTTCGGTTGGTTCGATTTTGTGAAGATCACCGGTTAGATGCGTAATTTTAAACTGCTCATTATCAACAGCAAGAATCATACGAATGCTACTGAAATAGATTGCCCAGTCTTTATCTTTAATTTCCGAACCGGTATTGGTTAAAGAGATGTTGGCTTTAAAACACGATGCCCAATCGGCACCTAAAGCCGCACAATCTACACCATGTTGCCCAACAAAATTATCAACAACTTTAAAATTAACATCAAGTTGTGAGCTAATTGCATCGACAATTTGTTCCGATGCCAATGCCGATTGTGAAGCACCTAAGCTTAATAACGATGTTATCGACATTGCTAATATGGCTGTTTTAAACTTTTTCATAATATTTACCTATTTTTGTTTAGCATTGAAAATGGTGAATGGAACAGTAACAATGAATTTAATATCTCGCTCATCCTGGAAGATATTGCCATAGCCACCTCCCCAGCTAGGTATACTATTTGAGTGATTATTATACTTAGTGTAATGCAATTGCATTGACACATCTTTTGCTAAGCCATTTTGTACGGTGTAACCTAAATCGAAGTTATAAGCCGACTCAATTAAGCGTCGTTTTTGGTTTTTTTCGGTCGAATTGGGTTTAGCATCCCAACCATAGGCATAAGATGCCCCGGTTTTCCAACCGGCTAAATAAGATGACAGATCACCTAAATCGTAAGTCACTTCAGCAAATAGGGCTTTTTCCCCATTCGCATTGAAGTCAGATCGTGAATTCCACCACACATCTAAACGACCGTTTGAAGATGCATAATCCGGCGTCATACGTTGTAAAAAGAAGCCTTGTTTACCTTCAGCCTTAACCGCTACCCCTTCGAGACGTAAACCAACGGGTCCGACTTGATAACCTAATGTTGCCGCTTGTAACCATGCTAAGCCGTCGTAAACATTATCACCTTTATGAGACTGGTCTTTTGCTCCATAAAATTGATAGCTCATGGTTAACGGATTATCCAGCACATCGGTTTTATAAGACACTTTACCAAAATATTGATTCATATAATTTTTGGCTTGACCAAAGGCGGTTTCTAACACTAAATCATTTTTAAAGTCGTATTTCAAACCGGCAGAATGTAGATAATCAATCTTCTTGCCTTTGCCCCATTGTTTAAATTCATAAAGACGTTTATACCATGGTGCTTTATATCTATCTGACCACATATAAGACATCGATAAGGCACCGGCTTGATCAAAATCGAGAGTAGTACCTAATTCAAAACCGCGGTAAGTACCGGGTAATAAACTCCAGTGAGGGGCTAATAATGTTTGACCGGACGGCTGAATAAAACCGGCTTTTAGCCAAAAGTGTTCATCTTGTTTAAAATTGACTTGTGCTTTATAAAAGCTCACCCCACTGACATCTTTTTTCCAATCCTCATCCCAGCGAGTACGTGCACCACTAAAACCAATTTCATTTGGATGACCATTACCACCATTGCTTACTTCCCAAGCGCCATATCCGCCCAGCTCAATGGCAAACATATCGGCAATATATCCTGAGCGAAAATCTAAATTAGCATTAAAGGTAGATTGACGAATATTGCTTTCATATTTATGTTTAATAACATCTTTTCGTTCTCGATCTCGATTCCAGAAAAAGATATTACCCGAAAGCGAAGAATCATCAATAAATGAACTGTTGTCGGCAGCTTGCGCAGGCACAACACTGGTTAAGAGAGAAATGGATAAAATCAGCTTGGTTATACGATTTAATGAACGGCGTGTTAACAAAGGTTTAGGTAAATTCATATCGGCTTCCTTAAGATGACTTTATTTCATGTATAATTGAGCAAATTGTAACGATTTATCTCAATTAGTAAAAAATCATTTTATTTAAAAAAAATTAATTAAATAGTCCTATTTCATCGCACCTTTTAACAATTATGTATCACCAAGTTCTTATCAAAATTTTAAATAATTGCCTATAAAATGCTTTTTAATAATGCATAAACATATTTTAGTTAGCAAATTAAATGTTCTTAAATCGTGATCTTCATCACCAAAATAGCCATTTTTTTTGCTATTTACTCGATTAATATGTTAACTTTTTTCGGAATAAAAAATAAGAAATCCGTGTTTTTATTTAAAGAATAGCTGTTTTTTTGATATTTTCAGGTTTTAAATCGAGTGGAGGATAAAATCGACTAACAGTTAGCAAAAGTAGAAGTGGTACTGACTGAAATTGAGCAAAAAGGCACAAAAAAAAGAGAAACGGATAAGGTTTCTCTTAAAATATTGAAGATTATAGAAAGTTAAACGTAAAATATAAACTTTTTAATTGATACCAACAAAGGCAATAAAGCCGATTAATTTTCAGTATCAATCTCATCAAAACTTTTGACCAGCTCATCAATTGCTTTCATCTGAATTAAGAAAGATTCAAGCTTATCCAACGGTAGTGCCGACGGACCGTCACATTTTGCATGAGCAGGATCAGGGTGCGACTCTAAAAACAATCCGGCAATACCAACGGCCATACCTGCACGTGCCAGTTCGGTGACTTGTCCTCGACGTCCACCGGATGCGGCGCCCATTGGGTCACGGCATTGTAAAGCATGGGTTACATCAAAGATAACCGGTGAACCGTGACTGACTTTTTTCATCACGTTAAAACCTAGCATATCCACCACCAGATTATCATAACCGAAGCAACTACCACGATCGCAAAGAATAACTTGATCGTTGCCGGCTTCTTCAAATTTTTCAACAATATTACCCATTTGTCCTGGGCTAACAAATTGCGGTTTTTTAACATTAATCACTGCGCCGGTTTTCGCCATGGCAACCACGAGATCGGTTTGGCGGGCTAAAAAAGCGGGTAGCTGAATAACATCAACTACATCGGCAACGGGCTGGCACTGCTGCTCGGTATGCACATCAGTAATAATTCTCACGCCAAACTGCTGTTTGAGTTCCTGAAAAATTTTCATTCCCTCTTCTAAACCCGGTCCACGATAGGAGTGGACAGATGAGCGATTGGCTTTATCAAAAGAAGCTTTGAAAATATACGGGATATCGAGTTTTTCAGTCACAGTGACATAGTGCTCACAAACTTTCATGGCTAAATCACGTGATTCTAAAACATTCATGCCACCAAATAGCACAAAGGGTAAATCATTGGCAACGGTAATATCACCGACTTTGACTTTTTTTTGCTTCATCATAAAAATATTTCCTGTTTAAGGTTTAAACCAGCGACCGAGCGTGACTCTGTCATTGCCACTATAGTCGGTGAAGGTTTCGACTAATTGAAATCCGTGTTGTTTAAAGATTGTTTGCACTGCAAGGCCTTGTTTCCAGCCATGCTCTATCAGCAACCAGCCATATTGATTTAAATGTTTAGTTGCCCCATGCACAATCACTTTAATATCCGCCAGCCCGTCATCTTCTGAAACTAATGCACTTCTAGGCTCATAGCGCACGTCCCCTTGTGATAAATGAATATCGGTCGGTTCGATATACGGCGGGTTACTGATAATCATCGAAAATTTGCGATTCTTTATCGGTTTATACCAATCACCGTGTAAAAAGTAGACGTTGTTAACGCCTATCTGACTGGCATTTTTTTGCGCTAAAAGCAGTGCATCTTTATTCTTTTCAATCGCAGTAAACAGGCAGTCCGGGCGTTCAGTTGCCATCGCAATAGCAATGGCTCCGGTGCCAGTGCCAAGATCTAACACTTCGCAAGGCACTTTAGGCAAATAGTCTAAACTAAGCTCAACTAATTTTTCGGTATCTGGTCGGGGTATTAAGGTCGAATTTGACACATTAAATTTTAAAGACCAGAACTCTTTTTCACCGGTAATATAAGCGATTGGCTCACCAACTTGACGCCGTTTTAAGTAACCGTCTAAAGCGATAAGCTCCTCATCTGACAGCAAGGTTTCACTAAAGGCCATTAAAAATGTTCGGGTTTTGTGAGTCACAAAACTCAATAAAATCTCGGCATCCCGCTTTGGGCTGTCACTATCGGTTAACGATTGAGAAGCAGATTTAAGCCATTGTAAATAGGTCATTCATCCTGTTCCGATAAAGCAGCCAATTGATCAGCTTGATACTCTTGAACAATTGGATCGATTAACATTTCTAACTTACCTTCCATGACTTCATCTAAACGATAAATTGTTAGGTTGATACGATGATCGGTCACCCGACCTTGCGGATAGTTGTAAGTTCGAATGCGATCTGAGCGATCACCCGACCCTAATAAGTTACGTCGAGTTGAGGCTTCTTCTTGCTGGCGTTTACGAGTTTCAGCATCTTGAATACGCGCCGCTAACACTGACATCGCTTTGGCTTTGTTCTTATGCTGTGAGCGCTCATCTTGACACTCCACCACAATACCGGTTGGAATATGGGTAATACGTATCGCTGAATCGGTGGTATTAACATGCTGACCACCGGCACCGGATGAACGGTAGGTATCGATTTTTAAATCAGCCGGATTGATTTCTGGCATTTCAGCTTCCGGAATCTCTGGCAAAACCGCAACGGTACAAGCGGAGGTGTGAATACGCCCTTGTGATTCGGTTTCCGGCACACGTTGCACACGATGCCCGCCGGATTCAAATTTTAAATTACCATAAACACCGTCACCGCTGACCAGCATAATCACTTCTTTATAGCCACCATGTTCGCCTTCGCTAGCGCTCATAATTTCAACTCGCCAGTTACGTGATTCTGCATAACGGGTATACATACGGGCTAAATCGCCGGCAAAAATGGCCGCCTCATCGCCGCCGGTACCTGCTCTGACTTCAACAAAACAGTTGTAATCGTCATTCGGATCTTTTGGTAATAGCAGAACTTGCAACTCTTTTTCTTGTTGCTCAACTTGACCCAATGCTTCATCCAGCTCTTCTTGTGCCATTTCACTCATTTCAGGATCAGATAGCATCATTTTAGCCGTTTCAATATTTTCTTGTGTCTGTTTCCAGCTAGCAAAGCACTTCACCACGCCGGATAATTGAGCATACTCTTTTGAAAGGGTGCGAAAACGGTTTTGATCTGCAATAACAGCGGCATCTGACAATAACGCTTGAACTTCTTCATAACGCTCTTGTAGAGTCTCCAACTTACTGATAATGGATGATTTCATAAATATATCTATTTTTGGTAATGATTAATTAAATTTGCCCGGCATTATATACTTAATCGCCTATAAAATACAGTTTCTACTTCCTTGCAAATTATTCTTGCCCTTTCATATTAACGGCTTAAAAGACCAGCAAAGTAAATCGAGGATAAATCATTTCACTAAAAATGTTACACGTGTCACAGAAATGAATCTTTACAGTTTGCAAAAACCGCTACGACCTATAACATCAAAAAATGTAAACGATATCATTTCTTATTTAATTGTATCATTACCACTAATAATACGTATTTAATCAAGTAAAAAATGTTATCGCATACATCACTTGTGACAGATTGAATATTTTCGCTATTAGGGAGTGGGTTTTATGAAAAAAATAGTCATGATTAGCTTAATTGGTATAAGTTCAATGGCCAATGCCGCAATCGAGTGGGATACCCCACAAGGGCAACTAAAATTATATGGCGACGTTGAGATTAATGTTGATGCCGCCAGCAGTAAACAACAGCTAAGCTCGTTAAAAGAGACCGCCGATAAAAAGAATAAACCGTCTGATAAAGATCATTGGGATATCAACGGACGTATATTAATCGGCTTAGACGGTTACCGTGAAATTAACGATAAAAACTTTGCCGGCTTTGTTGTTCAGCCACTTGCCGATTTAGGTGGCGATATGAATCTGGATGATGCGGCTTTCTATTTTGGGCAAAAAAATGAGTGGAATATCAAAATCGGCCGCTTTGAAGCTTATGATATGTTTCCGCTTGGGCAAGATACCTTTTTGGAGTATTCGGGTAATACCGCCAATGATTTATATGAAGACGGCTTTGGTTACATATACATGATGAAAGAGGGACGAGGACGCAGTAAAAATGGCGGCAGTATTGCGTTAAATAAACCGTTTCTCGATAACTTCAATTTTCAATTAAACACGTTAGTTAACAATGGCGAGAAGATGTTTAACAAATCAACGTATCATGGTTATCAGATCGATAAAAAGAAAAACGTTGTCTACTTGCGACCGGTTTTATCGTGGAAAAATGACCATTTTTCAACGGCAATAGCCGCCGAAACCAATGTCGTTAAAAATGCTTATGGTTATCACGACAGTGACGGCAAGTTTCACGATCAGTCGAAACGAACAGGATATGGCGCAACCATTTCATGGAACAGTGAAGGTGATTGGGATGCCGCCAATAAAGGGCTTAAAATCAATACCAGCTTTGCCTATATGAACGCCCAGGATGAAAAAGATATGACAATCGGCACCGATATCGTTTGGGAAAAACTGGGGCTTGGCTACTATTTTGCCAATAACGATATCAAAAAATTCAATCCGGAAAACCATATCAAAGACGGTCATATCAACAATAAAGGCAAATATAAGATCCACACCGTCAATGCCTCTTATTTGATTGATAATGTGTTAGACATGGACAACTTCAACATGTATTTAGGGACTTACTGGTCAATATTAGACAGAAGTAAATCGCATGGTGACAACACCGATGACCGCTACGGGGCACGAGTCAGATTTAAATATTTCTTCTAACTAAGCTAAATCAAGCTTAAATAAAATAAGCCGATTTATGCAGACACAATGCAATAAATTGGCTTATTTTAATAACAGTTGCATAGTTTTCTGGCAAGCGTATAGTTAAAGCAGTCTGGTTAAATTAGACAATATTGACATCACTAGGCAACTTAAAGCGGGATGAAAATATGGATAGAACAATATGGAAACTGGAAAATACGATTAAATATTACGATTGGGGTAGTAAGGATGCGATAACCAAACTATTTGGCATCAAAAATCCTACCGATAAACCCATGGCAGAAGTCTGGATGGGAGATCACCCGTTGGGAAGCTCGATAGCTATCGACAAAGCGCATCAGCCTATCAAGCTCGATAAACTCATCGAAAACTCACCACTTGCGACACTGGGTGAAGCAACGTTTAAAACCTTTGCCGGTCTGCCCTTCTTATTTAAAATTCTCTCGGCAAGCAAAGCACTATCGATTCAAGTGCATCCAACACAAGCCAGCGCTAAATTAGGGTTTGAAAAAGAGAACCAATTCGGTATCGCCCTCAATTCACCTAATCGCAACTACAAAGATGCCAATCATAAACCGGAGTTAATTTATGCCTTAACCCCGTTTAAAGCGATGCGTTCATTTCGACCGATTGCGCAAATAGTGGCGCTGTTTGAGCAACTCGCTCTGCCGTCTTTAAGTGAGCAAGTGGCTCAATTGAAAAACACCCCCTGCCCCGAGCAGCTAAAATGTTTTTTCCAATTTTTGCTTACCCTTGCTGGCGATAACAAGCAAACCGTGATAAGCGAGTTACTGTCTAGCATAACACCATTGATTAAAGAGCCTTTTATCACCATAAAACAACTGGCGAAAGATTTTCCGGGTGATATCGGAATTATCATGCCATTATTGCTCAATATTATTGAACTCAAACCGGGACAAGCGATGTTTTTAGCAGCACAAACACCGCATGCTTACCTCAGTGGCACCGGGCTGGAATTAATGGCGAATTCAGATAATGTATTAAGGGCGGGATTAACCCATAAACATATTGATATTACCGAATTAATCAACAATACCAGTTTTGTCAGCGCTCAAGCCGATCAATTATTAATACAACCGGTTATCAATCAAAATAAGATTGATTACCCCGTTCCGGTTAAAGATTTTAAGTTTGAAATTATCCAAAGTGACAATCAACCACGAGAAGATCAAGTCAGCTCGCCACAAATCCTATTGTGTTTACACGGCGTAGTCAGCTTATCAACGGCATCTGACACTATCACGCTAGCAAAAGGTGAAAGTGCATTTATTGCCTATCAAGCTCAACAATATACTTATCAAGGAGAAGGCATCTTAGCCAAAGCGTTTAATTAATCTTATTGGTTATTAATCAATTAAATTGCTTATATGATGTGAAAGTTAAGCCGAAAATAGTTTGCTAATAAATCGTTTGTGGTAAAAAACTAGCTTAACTTTCTAAAGGCTATTGTAGATTTAATTTACATAAATTAAGCTTTCGATTAATATGTCGTTATATAATTTATCCGACGCTATCATTATGAATCCTATTAATAAAACGCCACGTCATCTGATTATTCAACAAGATTTATTAAAAAAAATACAGTCAGGTCAATATCCTCAAGGGCAATTAATTCCCAAAGAGTGTGAGCTAACCGATATTTATCAAGTCAGCCGCCCGACTGTCCGGCAAGCCATTCAACACTTAGTTAATGAAGGCTATTTAGAACGACGAAAACGACGAGGCACAATCGTAAAGCAACAGAAGATAAATCAAGAATTTACTCATATTATTGAAAGTTATGATTCTGAAATGAATCGCAAAGGCTTACAACCCAAAACACAAGTGCTAACCTTCAAAATAGACAAAGCCACTTGCGAAATCGCAACCAATTTGCAAATTGATGAAAACGATGAGGTTTATAAACTCGTCCGCCTGCGTTATGCTGAAAATAAGCCAATTGTGCTCGTTACCACCTATTTACCGGTTGCACGGTTACCCAATTTTCTTGATCACGATTTCACCCAAGAAAAGCTCTATAGCGCATTGGAAAAGATGAACTACCCGATATTGCAAATTCGCCGTAAATTAGAGGTGATCAAAGCCGATGAAACCACCAGTGACTTGTTAGATATTGAAGAAGGCGATCCGATTTTTTATTTTCACTCAACCGCCTTCAGCCAAGAACGACTAGCAATTGAATATTCAATTTCCAAATATCGGGGCGATATTAACTCTTTTATTTTTGAATTAAATCATTAAACCACAAACAAAAAAGCCGTACTGCTTTATTCGCTATCACACATTAGTCGAGTGAGTATATCAATGAAAACCAAATATCCTTAACCGACTGGTGATCAAGGATATTTTGCTATGGCTTACTTCATGCACTGCACATCAATCGTTTGTTGATGACTGTCAAGCAATGTTTGTTTGATCGCTTCAATAATGGCGATGCCGGAACTGGTCCCAATTCGCTCCGCCCCAGCCTCCAGCATTTTAATAAACGTATTGGCATCCCGAATTCCACCGGCAGCTTTTACTTTGACGGTATCCCCGACATGCTGTTTCATCAGTTTCACATCTTCAACCGTTGCACCGGTTGGGGCAAAACCAGTTGAGGTTTTAATAAAATCCGGTTTTACTTTAACCGCAATCTGGCACAGGGCAATTTTTTCGGCATCGGTTAAGTAGCAATTTTCAAAAATCACTTTTGAAATAACTTGATGTTTGCGACAAATCGCTACAATTTGCGACATTTCATCTTCAATATAAGCTAAATTACCGATTTTCAATTGGGTAAGATTAATCACATAATCAATTTCAGTAGCTCCATTATCAATGGCATTTTGGGTTTCAAAACATTTTGCTTCAATTGTCGTTTGCCCCAAAGGAAAAGCAATTGCCGCCCCAATACCGACATCACTGCCCTGCAACAAACTGGCACAAAGCTTTGACTGTACTTGATTAATTGCCACCATTTTAAAATGATAGTTTTTTGCTTCAAGGCAAAGTTTTTCCATCATTGTTGGTGTGGCATCGGCTTTTAAATTGGTGTGATCGATTAATCGGCTTAACTGCGCTAAAGAATATTTTTTCATGTTTTTTATGATCCTTCAATTCTAATATGTAAATACATATATTAGAAACAATCTTTCTTTTGTCAATCAATATTGCCACCAAATTGTGATAAACATCCCAAAATCAAACAAATAAAACATAATCTATTTGTTATGCTAAATTCAATATGTAAATATATATTTATACCGATCGTACAATCAATGGAGGAACGATAATGAAGATAGTAGTCACGTCACACGGATATTTGTGCGAAGGGATTTTATCCAGCTACCAAATGATAGCGGGCGATAGCGCCAGTTTTATTGCGGTCAAACTCGATGAATCCGGCATTGGTGATTTTTCGGCAAGATTAACCCAAACCCTAGACCAATTATTAACGGAGCAAAATGGGGTTATCGTTTTAAGTGACATCGTAGGCGGTACGCCCTATAACGAAACGTTACGTTATGCATTAGCTCATCCGGATCGGGTGTTTCTTATTGCCGGTTTGAATTTACCGATGTTGATTCAGGCAGGGACAGCGTTAGAAGAGGCTGGCGATATTCAAGCGGCAGCTCAATCGATTGTCGAGGTAGCACAAAGTGCGGTAACACTTGCTAAAACGGCAATCAATAGTGATGACAGTTTAGATTTTTAATAGGTAATCAGATAGGAGTTAACAGCGATGACAATTACATTAACCCGAGTCGATGATCGTGTTATTCATGGTCAAATTATGACGCGTTGGACTAAAGTGAGACCGGTCGACGGCATACTGGTTGTCGGTGACAATATTGCCGCCGATGAGTTACGCAAAAGGGTATTAAAAGCCGCTGCCGGTAATTTGAAAATTGGTATTTATACCGTCGCCCAAGGGGTTGATAAGATTCAGCAAGGCATGGAATCAACGAAAAATTTTTTTCTAATCAGCGATTCGCCGCAAACGTTTGAAAAACTCCTTAAAGCAGGTGCAAAACTCAATCCCACACTCAATATTGGCTGTATGAATACTCGAGCCGGCGCTAAGGTACTCGGTCGAACGGTTGCTATTGATCAAAATGACTACCAAGCTTTTGACTATCTGGAAAGTCAAGGTATCACGCTCGAATTTCAACTGTTACCGGATGACGAACCGAAAAGCTGGTCGGTGATGAAAAAACGATATGACACCTTATGAGGATCTATTTAAGAGGAAAACATCATGGAAACGATACTTTTTATTCCTGCCCTACTGACCGCCATTTTTTGCTACTTAGGCGCCATTGAATCCCCATGGCTCTTTGGGATGTCCGGTGGCTTTTATGTGGTAGGTAGACCACTGGTTGCCGGCTTACTTGTTGGCTTTGCCTTTGGGGATATTCAATCTGGTGTGGCATGTGGCTTAGCGGTGCAGGCGGTGTTTATTGCCAATCTATCCACCGGCGGCGCCACCAACAGTGAAATTACCTACGCCGCTTATGGCGGTATTGGTTTAGCGTTAGCCACCACGAAAGAGCCGGCGGTTGCCGTCACATTATCGGTACTTATCGGACAGACTTTTGGTTTGATATTTTACAATACCCGCATGGCGCTTTATTCGTTTTGGAACAACAAAGCGCAACAAGCGGCACAAAACAATAATCCTCGAGGTATTGTGCTAAATCATCTTATCTATCCGCAAATTACCACCTTTTTGATTCGAGCCGTGCCGATATTTTTAGCTATTTTTTACGGTTCGGGTTTAGTTGACTGGTTATTAAGTCATGTACCGGAAGTTATCACCAAAATCATCTCAGTTTTAGGTGGCGTGTTGCCGGCGCTGGGCATTGCGATGCTGATGAATATCGTCATTAAATCTAAAATTCAGTTAATTTTCTTCTTTGCCGGTTTTGTGTTACTGGCGTTTGCAGGCTTAAGCATGATCGCATTGGTGTTTATTTCCGCTTTGGTCGCTTACCTGTATTATATGGCAACCAACAAGCCAGCGGTTGCCAATAATAACCCGGCAAATGATACAAATTCAGACATATTTGAAGACGATGATCTGTTCTAATAGGAGTTGTACTAATGGATAAAGTCATTAACAATCAATCAAGATTGACAAAAAAAGAGTTACGCCAAATTTGGTACCGTTGGGGATTTACCCATTTATCCTCAATGAGTTATGAAAAGTTACAGGCGCATGCTTGGGCGTTTTCTTATATTCCCTTTGCTGAAAAATATTACAAAGACGATCCGGAAGCGAAACGCCGGTTATATATTCGGCATTCAATGTTTTATAACACCGAACCGCAAACCGGGCAGATCATTAATGGTATTGTCGCTTCTATGGAAGAAGAGATAGCCTTAGGCAAAAATGTCCCCGAAGAGCTACCGGTCAATATCAAAGCCACCCTTATGGGGCCATTAGCCGGTATCGGTGATTCGCTTATTCAAGGTATTATTGTGCCGATTTTATTATCGATTGCTATGGGTATGGCAGCCAATGGCAATCCGATTGGACCTCTATTTTATATTCTCGCTTATGGGATTTTAGGCCCGCTTATCTCTTATTTAAGTTTCTTTTATGGCTATAAGCTAGGCGTTAATGCGATCGATAATATTATCGGGGATAATGTTAAACGCATTACCGATGCCTTTAATATACTTGGCATTATGGTGGTAGGCGGGCTGGCCGCCGGTAATATTGTACTTAACTCTACGCTGGAAATCCCCATGGGTGAGTCGATACGATCATTGCAAAGTGTGCTTGATGATATCTTCCCGAAAATATTACCGCTGTCAATGGTGCTTATTGCTTGGTGGTTGGTGTCGGCAAAACAGCTTAGCGCAACGAAGGTTATTCTGATTTTGACGGCGATTACCACTGTTGGGGTGGTGTTGGGGATTTTTTAAGTTCCTTGTGGATAATGGGGATATTTTGAAATATGTTAAAATTTTGTTTTTATACTTAAATATAGGTGTTTTCAGAAGGATCTTGACAAAAATTTGTGTTTTTTTGCTTAAACACCTATGTTTTCTGAAACTTCTTGACAAGATTTTACTTTCGTTGAAAGTTTCGAGTTTTTGGTTTGCAGGTTTCGGACGCTGTTGATTGATTGATATTTTCATTTCAGTGCCTGCGTCCGAATTAGGGGGATTTTTTGCGAAATCCCCCTAGTAACCCCCTCGCAGCACCACCCAAAGCGGTCTTCGACTGCCCTCCGCCTTCGTTCGGTCTTAACGCACCGGCGCTGATTTGTTCCGGACAAAACAGCGCCTCGCCAAACATCCTTGTTTGGCGTGCTAACCTTTCTCAGTTGTCGGCGCTTTGTGAAGGTGCGGGTTGGTGCATGTTTTGGCTTTTGGGAAAAGTAACGATTTGGGTTTGGAGATATTTTAAAAATTTCTTAAACTTTTGTTTTTATACTGAAACGTGGGGTTTTTCTGAAAGTTCTTGTCAAGGTTTCCTATGACTTTTAAGTTATTATTATAGGTAGCAATGTGAATTTTTCGATATATTTGAAAATATCATGAACAGTTATTTTTATACTAAAACGTAGGTGTTTTCTGAAACTTCTTGACGAGGTTTTACTTTCATTGAAAGTTGCGAGTTTTTGGTATGCAGGTTTCGGACGCTGTTAATTGGTTGATATTTTCAATACGCTGTCTGCGTCCGAATTAGGGGGATTTTTTGCGAAATCCCCCTAATAACCCCCTCGCAGCACCACCCAAAGTGGTCTTCGACTGACCTTACAACCTGCAATTGATTTAATTAGCTCAAACAACATGATACATTTTCCAACGCAAGAACAGTTAACCAACTATTTCACAATGAAATCAGGGCAAATGGCTGCAATTACAGGCTTTATTAACCATATGAAATTAGATTACAACCGAGAATTAGATATTGATCGAAAAATGATTCAGCAGATGAAAGCGAAGCAACTAAAAAAACGCTATTCTCAATGGTTAATTGAACTCTACAAAAAGCCAAACTTAACCGAAGATGAACAAGAACTTATTTGTGTAGTATTGTACAATTTGCATGACATCATGGTAAAAAGTCAAAACGAGATGATGTTGTACGAATTCATGGTATTACCTACTATCGTTGTGAAGATAAGAATTATCTCCAACCACAATATATTTATCATTGTTTAATCTCTAGTTTTTAATGTGGACGGACAATGAAGTTTGGAACTCTAGATCATGTAACTACATGATCTAAAGAATTTAGCACTCAATAAAGTATCATACAAGAATTTACTTCGAATATAGATTATAGAAATACAACAAATATATGAATATCAGACCATTAAAATTCATCATATTCAAAAGCGTAATTCTCTAGTTGAGGCGTGGGAGATTTACCATTTGGAGCATACTTGCAATTAGGGCTTCTCATTCTTTCTGAAATTAAATGTAAATTTTTTCTTGCTCTAGATGAAAGCACATAGAGTATCTTTTTTGCATTTTCCTCTTTTAGTGAATCATGATCAGCAAAATGCGGTACATAATCATTTAAAAGAGCTATAGCAATAACAACATCATACTCCTCACCTTTTATTCCATGTATCGTAGAAACTGTAATCCCATCTTTTTGTCTAAATATTTTTTTAAAATTATATGTTGTATCAGCATCTGTAATGCCTTCATTACGCAATTTATCCAATCTATTATAAGCACTTTTAATAAATGCTTCTTGTTGCTCCAACAAAATTGGGAATACACTAATATTCAAGCCTAACCTTAAACAAAATTGTTTAAAACTTCTCTCCAAAAAGCTTATTCCTCTAGTCTCAACTATGTCTAGTGAATTACAAACCTTAAGTAATTGCTTTGGGGTTAAATCTACAATATGCATCCCATGTAGATTTAACTGCTCAAGTATTTCTTTAGACCATCTTAAACGCTTCAGATACATATCAGGGGATGGTTCTGTTAAAAAAATTTTTGTTAACTTGTACCAAAAATTTTCAATATCTCTAGAAAATGGGGCTATTCCTGGTCCATTAAAACTATAGTCAGGCATTTTCGCTATTAATTTTCGGGTTAGAGCTGAAACACATACCCATTGTGGAGCAGCAATACAAATCTCTGTAGGTAAGATTTTCTTTTCATTAATATTTAATAAAATCAGTCTTTCTACTTCATCTAATAAATTATCTAGCTTGACTGATTTATTGTAAGTAATTAAGCTCGGGTAGTCTCTATGAATTCCTGCTGCACAAATTGTATTTGAAGAAATTTTATAATTTTCAAAATAATTCACAATCCGGGAAGAAGAGCGAAAGTTCATAGTTAAACTAAGTTCTTGAAAATTAATATTAAACAATATATCTAACTCTCTTTTACTTTTACATATCCCACCTAAACCGCCATAAATAGCCTGATTGGGATCTCCAACAATAAATATTTTTGTTTGTTTTGGATCTGATTTTATAATTAGGGCTAAAATATGATATTGAATATCTTTAGTATCTTGATACTCATCAACTAAAATGTATGAGAAAAGCTTATTTAATATCATAAGAATTTTAGGTTCTTGCTCTAATAACTTATAAGAAAACTTCAATATTTGTTCAAAATCAATCTGCTTGCTCTTTTCAAGAATATTGAAATAGTCTTCGTATATTTTATTCAATACATCGTGCTTTCGTGTGTTTGAGCACATAAGTTTATCGCCTGATGTAGTTGCAATATAACCACAATCCCAATAAGTTATCTTAAGTTTTTCAGAGGTATATGTGCTACATAAATCTGTTAAGATTTTTTCAGATTCATAAGAATTTATAACACTGAACCCATATTTTAAATCTGGTAAATATTGATGATATGGCCGTAAGATCCATTCCAAACAAAATGCATGTATTGTTCCAATCCAAAGTTGCTGAGTATCAACTCCTAGCAGTTCAATTCTATCTCTAATTTCATCTGCTGCATTATTGGTATAAGTAATTGCAATAATAAATTTCTTTTCTGAATCTAATTTACTCAGTTCAAGAGCAATTTTATAGGTTAGTGTTCTTGTTTTTCCACTCCCTGGGCAGGCCACCAAAAGAACGTTCTGATCACTTAAAATAGCATTCGATTGCTCCTGTATTAATTCATCTTGGCTCCAACTAAACATTTTTATTTATCTTCTCGAAAAAATTAATCAACTGATCCTCTGGAATAGTAATCTTTAACTTATGAATTATCTTTTTCAAATTATTATCCTCAAGATACGCTATCAGCAGATTGTTAATATCGTTCTCGGATATCTCTAATTGCTTTAATCTATATCGAATTATTTGTGCTATCACTTTTGGTGAATATTCATCTTTAGCAAAGACTACAGCATCTAATATATAATTTGGAATTATAGTTTTATAGTCTATTATTCCTCCTACCATAATTGCAAACCATCCTTTACCAACATGATTTGCCATGGTTAGAACTCTTTTTCCATAGTCAGCTATTTTATCTGAGGTAATTTCCGTTAGAGACAATTGTTTTGTATTTTTATCAGTATAAATTTGCTCAATCAAACCAGATATTGCCATTTTATTAAACTCGCTTGCTTTAATAAAATCCACTTCAAAAGTATGTTCCGCATAATAAGCTCTCAACCAATGATTACCATTAATAAAAGCATCTAATTTTTCTTTACGCTCGATACCGTTCTTTGCTGAGCGCTTTACCCTATTATTATAATTTATCTCTATATCGCTATCATCTTTAATAATATTGACATCACAAATAGCTGCATCTAAATCGGTTATAATTGCACATTTTCTTTGAATACGATCATTGTGAAATAACTGAGCTACATTTTGAAACCCTGTACTACCAATATTGATTAAACTAATTCCTAGCTCATCTAAACTAATACCAAAAACTTGTTTTACTAAAATAGGAATAATGATCTCTTCTGCATCTCCCTCTACTAAAATAACTCCTTTAGCAAACAATAAATTGGAACGGACTATATCTAGATATCTTTGAATCTGAGTAATATTTTTATCTTCTAATTTATGTGATGGTTGATATATTTCTGTTGAAACACCCTTTCTAGACAATATATTCATATTCTTCACATTGCTCACTTCTGATATTTGTGTTGAATGTGTTGAATAAATAATTTGGGTATCGGGATAATTAATACGGTCAAAAAGTGTTTTTTGTATATGGTTATGAATATGTGCTTCAGGTTCTTCTATTATCAAAAAATTAGCCAAAGTCTCTTTGGCTCTCTGATATTTAAATTCTAGTAGCTTCAAAGTCAAAAATATCAGGTTAGCTCCACCTAAGCTTAATTCGTGAATTCCACCTTCAAAATCCTCAGATGTCTCACCAATATACAATTTTAAAGACTGTAACATCTTCTCTGCTTCATCTGAAATACCTGATTTAATTGATAAAGATTTGGGGGTATAAGTTACTCCTGTAGTATCTAATAGTGTAGATTTGATATCTTCTCTAACTTCTTTAACCTTCTCTAACGCTTCAATTTCTTGATTTAACTCTTGTATTTTCTCACTGATTGGAACATATACAGAAGTATCTAATTTCTCACTTTGATGCTTCATTAAAGTTAATAATGGATTATTTTTATTACTATGAAAATCACTAACTACATCTCTTAATGCTTGAATAAATGTAAAAGATATATCCTTAGAGATAGACAGTTGATGTGGAATCTTAGCGCCAAATTTCGAGTCATCAATGTGTTCAGGAAAAATCACATTATAAAAGTCACCAACTAGTTCTAGATAGGTTTCTGGATCATTAAAATCGACAGTGCTTCTGCCCGTAAAATATACTTCATAGTCATTTTCGACTGATATATTATTTAATAATTCTTTAAGTGAATCTTGATCACCTTCTTGCAACTTTGATAATTTATGTCTAATACTTTTATTAGGTCTAAAAAATAGATTGTAAGTTGCTCTATCTGGAGAGTCGATATTTTCAGCACCATGAGAAAATAAAGCCTGAATACCTTCATCATTACTCACATCCTTAAATTCAATACTGATAATAATCCAATGCCCACGCCAATCAGTTCCTAATTCTCTATTGAAATCATTTTCATTTAATTTATAAGCTGAAGATAATAGCGAATCATCCAACAGTAATCGTATAGCTCTAAATAAATTCGTTTTACCTGATGCATTTTCACCAATTATGGTATTAATTCCTTTATTTAAAATCACCTTAGCATTTTTAAAATTTCTATAATTGACTAAACTTACTTTCGATATATACATTTACTCTTTTCCCACAATTTACTGCTTGATAACACACTTTTAGATTTAGGCTTCAATTTTTATTTTCTAACCATTTCCCCAGTCGTATTATCTATCCAATACTGGTTAATGGTACCATCACTAATAGCTTGCTCTCTTGTTATGTAATCAAGCTAGTTGATGATCATCAGATCGCTAAGTTTCTCGCTAAGAAAAGTATACCGTTACAGCAATTCCTTAGAGTTAGTATTTAAAGTAATTTCTTAATACCATTCCAAACCCAGTTATTGTTCGTCTTTTTAGCTTCTACATGTCTAAATAGAGACATTTTTCCATTTTTAGAATCAACGTAATCGCTGCTTACCCCCTCGTTTGATATGATTTCAATAAGTAGCTTGAATAGGTTTTCATCTCGGCGATAAACGTCAAGGAATTGTTGAATATTTTGAGGTTCGTAAACGACACTACTAAAACCTGCATTCTCTTTTTCGTTTCTTACAGGAAAACTTAACACAAAGAATGTTCTTTGTTTAATATCTATACGTAATATCAACACACAAGAAGGATAATATTGATTCAATGACTCACAAACATCTTCCAAAGAAACCAGTGCAAAATCATCAAGTACATTAAAACCACGCTTAGGTGTGTACCAATAAACGTTAGCATCTTGTTCATTGCGTAAGCGTTTAGCATGTTCCCAAATTGTGTCTAGGCGTGACTTACCTTCAATTTCATCTTTATTCAAAATATCGTAAAAACAGTTAGCAATACCTGTATTACCAGTTTTTCCTTCTTTTTCTCCGACACCGTAGTTTTCAGGCTCATCGTAATTTAATAATTTAACATTGCCGACTTTTTGAGCTTCTTGAGTAAGTTGAATTCGCTTTATTTCTCGTTGTTCTCCAAGCAATTTCAGGTATTCAACAACATCTACTGTTACAAGGTTGTTGACGTTATCTAATGCAATATCAAGTTTTTCAAGTTCATGTTCTCGTTCGTACTTGCGTGTTCTGTATTGAGGTTCGTCATGGACTTGCTTTTTGCCATCTTTACTTACTTTTATTGGAGAATGGTAATAAAGATTAATTGGCACGCCTTGCGGTTGGCTAATACCTGTAATCTGGCAGCAAAGTACGGAATTTCCTAACTCAATCCCATAGAATGAAAGCTTTATGAGTTGGTCGTGCCAGCAAGGAATAAGATATTTTGGATTTGCTTGACCTTTGGAACTAATGATTTTTTCAGTTACATCTTTCACTACTTTTTTTGTATAAGCATCGTATTTCAAATGATAAAGAAATACGGCATCTTTCGTGGAAAGGTGATTCGGTACAAATACGCCTTTTTCTTTGAAAGATTCGTTCAAACGTAACTTCTGCTCAACCTTGCTCCAGTCATCCGTAATCAATATACGTTTTAATTCGCTAGAATAGCCGTAGTGAGCCATAAAGAAATGTAATGGGTGAACGATATAGGACTTATTTTCGCTTTCAGGTTTGATGACAAGTAATTGATTTCCATCCCCTTTAAATGTATTCAGATAAGACGAATTAACATATTTATCTGCTTCAAAAGGGTGAGATATTTTATCCATCCAAAGAGGCTTATAAGTTAATCCCTCGTTCTTTGAAAAGGTAACTTTGAACTCTTTAAGTTTGAACTTATATTTCGATTCACCATTCTGCCAAATGCTGCCGAATGGAACTTTATGAAGGTAGTTGATAGGTAAAGTAATCTTAAAGAAACTCTGACATTCCTCGCCAGTTTTCGTGTTTATATAGGTGGGATCGGTTAAATTGATAAAAATAACTTCAACGAGTGTTTTAGATTTTTCGAGCGGAAGACGATTTGCATACCAAGTAGCAACATATTTATGGTTTTTATTGTAACGACCGCCAAGTGGTTTACCTTCAAAATACTTCTCTAAATTAAAAGAACAATGCCAGCGAGCTATCTCTAAACTATTATCGTTGAAATATGACATGATCCACTTCCTTTTTAGACCTTTAAGATAGGTAACTGAATTATAAATGATATGGTAGTTATGTGACAATTATTTGTTTGATTTAATAGATATTTGTAGCTTTAACACTAAAACGCAGGGGGTTCTGAAAGTTCTTGTCAAGGTTTCGTGTGACTTTTAAGTTATTATTAAAGATAGCAATGTGAATTTTTCGATATTTTTGAAAATATCTTGAACAGTTATTTTTATACTAAAACGCAGGTGTTTTCTGAAAGTTCTTGTCAAGGTTTCGTGTGACTTTTAAGTTATTATTAAAGATAGCAATGTGGATTTTTCGATATTTTTGAAAATATCTTGAACAGTTATTTTTATACTAAAACGCAGGTGTTTTCTGAAAGTTCTTGTCAAGGTTTTGTGTATCTTTTAAGTTATTATTAAAGATAGCAATGTGGATTTTTCGATATTTTTGAAAATATCATGAACAGTTATTTTTATACTAAAACATAGGTGTTTTCTGAAAGTTCTTGTCAAAATTGGCTATGGTGTTGGGTTTTGTGGGGGGGTGAAAGCCGTCAAGGTTATTGACGGCTTGTTTTTTTTTGTGAATCGTGACTATTTTTTCACTGCTTTGGCATTAGGAAGGTCGGTTACTGTTCCTTCGTAGATTTCTGCCGCTAAGCCTATCGATTCGTGTAAGGTTGGGTGGGCATGGATGGTTAGGGCTATATCTTCTGCATCACAACCCATTTCAACCGCTAGGGTGATTTCACCCAGTAGTTCTCCGCCATTTGCGCCAACAACCGCTCCGCCTAATAGGCGATTGTCTGATTTGTTAAAGATCAGTTTGGTCATCCCTTCTGAACAATCTGAGGCAATTGCTCGTCCGGATGCTGCCCATGGGAAGATCGCTACTTCATAATCGATTCCCTTAGCAATGGCTTCTTTTTCGGTTAATCCAACCCATGCTACTTCCGGTTCGGTGTAAGCAATCGACGGGATAGTTTTCGGATCGAAGTAGTGTTTTTTACCGGCTATTACTTCGGCTGCAACGTGTCCTTCATGAACACCTTTATGGGCAAGCATTGGTTGACCTACCACATCGCCAATAGCATAAATATGCGGTACATTGGTGCGCATCTGTTTGTCGACTTCAATAAAGCCACGGTCGGTTACATTGACACCAGCATTTTCGGCGCCAATCAATTTTCCGTTTGGTGTGCGGCCAATTGCCACTAATACGGCATCATAAGTATGTGTTTCGCTTGTGCCGTCTTTTTTCTCCATGGTGACGTAAATTGCATCATGTTTTGCTTCAACGGATGTGACTTTGGTTTCTAGTCTTAAGGTGAACTTCTTCTGAATCTGTTTTGTGAAGACTTTTACCACATCTTTGTCGGCTGCCGGAATGACTTGATCGAACATTTCAACCACGTCCACTTCAGAACCTAGCGCATGGTATACCGTGCCCATTTCCAGACCGATAATTCCGCCACCCATTAACAATAATTTTTTCGGAATGGTGGTTAACGCCAGCGCATCGGTTGAATCCCATATTCTTGGGTCATCGTGCGGTATAAACGGTAGTGTGATAGGACGCGATCCAGCAGCAATGATCGCATTGTCAAACGTGAGTTTAGTAATGCCTTTTGCTGATGTGATATCCATAGTATGGCTACCGGTAAATTGCGCTTCACCTTGGATCACATTGACTTTGCGCATTTTTGCCATGCCGGCAAGACCATTAGTCAATTGATTGATGACTTTTTCTTTCCATTCACGCACTTTATCAAGTTCGAGTTTTGGCGTGCCAAAGTGGATGCCATGAGCGGTTAAGGATTTGGCTTCATCCATCACTTTTGCCACATGAAGTAAAGCTTTTGACGGAATACAGCCCACATTCAAACATACGCCACCTAAGGTTGAATAGCGTTCAACTAATGTGACGTCTAATCCTAAATCGGCTGCTCGGAAGGCTGCGGAGTATCCCGCTGGCCCTGCACCTAATACCACAAGTTGGGTTTTAACTTCTTGACTCATATATGATTGCCTCCTTTACATCACTAAACGACGTAAGTCGGATAATACGTTAGCAATATGGCTTAAGAAGCGTGCACCATCTGCCCCGTCAATCACTCGATGATCGAATGATAGTGATAAAGGTAACATTAAGCGTGGTGTGAATTCTTTTCCATTCCATACCGGTTTCATACTTGAGCGTGATACCCCTAAAATACCGACTTCAGGCGCATTGACAATTGGTGTAAATGAGGTAGTACCAATACCGCCAAGGCTTGAAATGGTGAAGCATCCCCCTTGCATATCTGCGCCGGTTAACTTACCTTCACGGGCTTTTTTCGATACTTCAGCCAGTTCACGTGATAGTTCGATAATGCCTTTTTTGTTGACGTCTTTAAATACCGGTACGACTAAACCATTTGGCGTATCTACCGCAACACCAATATTGATGTATTTTTTAATGATAAGCGTTTGCGCATCTTCCGATAGCGAGCTGTTAAAGCGTGGATAAGCCGTTAAGGCACTAGCGACCGCTTTCATAATAAACACTAACGGAGTGATTTTAACATCAAGTTTCTTTTTGTCCGCTTCGGCGTTTTGTTGCTTACGGAATGCTTCAAGATCAGTGATATCGGTTTCATCAAACTCAGTCACATGCGGGATCATCACCCAATTTCGGTGTAGGTTTGCCCCAGAAACTTTCTGAATTTTGGTTAGCGGTAAGCTTTCCACTTCGCCAAATTTGCTGAAATCAACTTTAGGCCATGGCAGTATGCCCGGTAATGCGCCGGAAGCTGCGCCGGTTTCCACTTGTTTAACAGCATTTTTAACGTAAGCTTGAATATCTTCACGTAAAATACGATGTTTAGGACCTGTCGGTGGTACTTTTGCTAAATTCACGCCAAATTCACGTGCTAAGCGACGCACAGACGGCGTGGCGTGAGCATAAGCGTCATTTTCAACAAAGTCATCAGCCGTTTTAACCGCTGGTGCCGTCGTTGACGGAGCGCTGGCTACCGCAACCGGTGCCACATCAGTTTTTGCCGCAGTTGCTGGCGCTGTTGTTGTCGCTGGGCTTGCCGGTGCCGCTGTGGCTGTGACTTCAAACTCCATGATTTTAGAGCCGGTTTTGACTTTGTCACCCACTTTGACAGTAATATTTTTCACAATACCAGCTATTGTTGCCGGTACTTCCATTGACGCTTTATCGCCTTCAACAGTAATTAGCGAATCATCAACGGCAACACTATCACCGATTTTGACTAAAATTTCAGTTACTTCAACTTCATCACCACCGATATCAGGTACAGTGACATCAACCACTTTGCTGGCTGTCGCTGCGCTGTTTGCCGGGGCAGCCGGTGTTGTAGCTGGCGCATCAGTGGCTTTGGTTTCAGTGCTGGCGGACGCTGCGTTAGCGCCCTCTTCGTCAAATACCATGATATTGACGCCAGTTTTAACTTTGTCGCCCACTTTAACGATGATTGATTTGACGATCCCGGCCTGTGGCGCAGGAATTTCCATTGATGCTTTATCACCTTCAACGGTTAATAACGACTGATCAACTTCAACCCGATCGCCGACTTTAACTAAAATTTCCGTGACTTCAACTTCATCACTACCAATATCAGGTAATTTTATTTCTATACTCATTATTGTTACCTCTTATGCGTTACGTGGGTTAAGTTTGTCGGCATTGATCTCAAACTTTTTGATCGCTTCTTCAACAACACTTGTTTCAATATCACCACGTTTAGCAAGTTCGCCTAATGCTGCAACCACAACATAAGATGCATCAACTTCAAAATGATGACGTAAGTTTTCACGGCTATCACTGCGTCCAAAGCCGTCGGTACCTAGTACTCGGTAGCTTTCAGCAGGGACAAATCCACGTATTTGCTCGGCATAAAGTTTCATATAATCAGTAGAAACCACAGCTGGATTATTATTCATAATTTGTGCAACATAAGGCACTTTTGGTGTTTCGCTAGGGTGTAACATATTGTAACGTTCACAATCTTGACCGTCTCGTGCTAGTTCAGTAAATGATGTGACGCTGTAGACTTCTGAAGTAATACCATAGTTCTTCGCTAAGATATCAGCCGCTTCACGTACATGACGTAAAATCGAACCTGAACCTAATAACTGTACAGTTGGTTTACCTTTTTGCCCTTCTACGGTATCAAGTTTGTAGATACCACGGCAGATACCTTCTTCAGCACCTTCCGGCATAGCAGGTTGTGCATAGTTTTCGTTTAGTGTAGTGATGTAGTAGTAGACATTTTCTTGCTCACCATACATACGACGTAAACCGTCTTGCATAATAACAGCAACTTCATAAGCATAAGCCGGATCGTAAGCGATACAATTTGGAATGGTTAATGCTTGGATATGGCTGTGACCGTCTTGGTGTTGTAAACCTTCACCATTTAACGTAGTGCGACCAGATGTACCACCGATCATAAAGCCACGTGCTTGCTGATCACCCGCTGCCCACATTAAATCGCCGACTCGTTGGAAACCAAACATTGAGTAGTAGATATAAAATGGAATCATTGGTAAGTCGTTAGTACTGTATGAAGTTGCCGCTGCCAACCATGAAGCGGTTGCACCACATTCATTGATCCCTTCTTGCAGAATTTGACCTTTTTCATCTTCACGATAGTAAGCCACTTGCTCTCTATCTTGTGGGGTGTATTGCTGACCGTGAGGGTTGTAAATACCAATTTGACGGAATAAACCTTCCATACCAAAGGTACGTGCTTCATCGGCAAGAATTGGCACTAAACGAGGCGCTAGATCTTTATCTTTAAGCATGATATTTAATGCACGCACAAAAGCAATCGTCGTTGAGATCTCTTTAGATTGCGCTTCAAGTAGTGAAGCAAATTCGCTTAATGGCGGAATCGATACATTGCCGGTGAATTTGGTTAATCTTGAAGGTACATAGCCATGTAATGCATCACGGCGTTCATGAATATATTTATATTCCGGTGTATGCTCTTCAAATTTAATGTAAGGCAGTTTTTCAAGGGCTTCATCGGTAACCGGAATGTTGAAGAAATCACGAACATGACGCACGCCGTCCATATTCATTTTTTTCACTTGGTGAGCGATGTTTTTCGCTTCTGCCGCTTCACCCATACCGTAGCCTTTAATGGTGTGAGCTAAAATGACAGTCGGACGATCTTTAGTCTCTTTTGCTCTTGCAAATGCAGCAAACATTTTAGCCGGGTCTTGACCACCACGATTGAGACGGAAGATCTCTTCATCGCTCATGTCTTTAACTAATTCGGCTGTTTCCGGATATTTGCCAAAGAAGTGTTCACGGACGTAAGCACCGTCTTTTGATTTTAATGTTTGATAATCACCGTCTAGGGTTTCGTTCATTAAGCGGATTAATTTACCTGAAGTATCTTTCTGTAATAATTTATCCCAGCGATCGCCCCAAAGCACTTTAATCACATTCCAACCCGCACCGGCAAAGACGCCTTCGAGTTCATTGATAATTTTACCATTACCGGTAACAGGACCGTCCAAACGTTGTAAATTACAGTTAACCACAAATACTAAGTTGTCTAATTTTTCACGTGTTGCAACGGTGATTGCGCCTTTTGATTCCGGCTCGTCCATTTCACCGTCACCTAAGAAGGCATAGACAGTTTGTTCAGTAGTATCTTTTAAACCACGATGATTTAAGTATTTTAAGAAACGTGCTTGATAGATTGCACTAATTGGACCTAATCCCATTGATACGGTCGGGAATTGCCAGAATTCAGGCATTAATTTTGGATGAGGGTAAGATGATAATCCTTTACCGTGTACTTCTTGACGGAAATTGTCTAGCTGCTCTTCAGTTAGGCGCCCTTCAATGAAAGCACGTGAGTAGATACCCGGTGAGATATGACCTTGGAAATAGATTAAATCACCACCGTCTTTGTCGTTACGAGCACGGAAAAAATGGTTAAAACAGACTTCATAGAAAGTCGCCGCAGATTGGAATGATGCCATGTGTCCGCCAAGCTCTAAATCTTTTTTCGATGCTCTAAGAACCATCATAATGGCATTCCAACGGACAATTGAACGAATGCGCCTTTCAATTTCCCAATCTCCTGGGTATGCTGGTTGTTCTTCTACAGGAATGGTATTGATATAGTTACTGGTTGAAGAGCCGAAAAGTAATGGCACGCCACCATCTCTTGCTTTGTTGACTATTTGTTCAATAATATATTGCGCACGTTCGACGCCTTCTTCACGTATAATTGACTCAATACTTTTCAGCCAATCTTGCGTTTCGACTGGATCGATATCATTCATTTGCATGTCCGACATATTAAAACCTCTTTTTTGTTTAAAAAAATGCAGTTTTGCTATCCTTAGCTACAACCTATGCCATAACTAACTGTATAAGCTTCAATTCTGCATTATGGAGCTTTATGACTATAAGTCTGCCATTTTCGATAGAAAAGTAAAGCAAACCTAAGCCTAGATGTGCATGTTAATTCCTATCAAATTAATCAACTATTTCAATAGATAATAAGAAAATCGCTGTAATTAATTGATATAAATCAAATTTAACTTGCGGGAGATTATTGAAACCAACTTATTTGGTTATACCTTGAAAGCACTGTAGTTGTCAAGCTATAGTAAAATCTGCTATATATTTGTTAATTAACTGTTAAACGGCGTTGGATTAAAGAATAATCATGATTGTTGATAATATCATCATTAAAGATCTTGGGATCACCCCTTACATGACTGCTTACCATGCTATGCATGAGTTCACGGTTAACCGTGATGCTAACACACCGGATCAAATTTGGTTTGTTGAACATCCTCCGGTTTTCACGCAAGGTAAAGTGGGAAAAGCCGAACATTTGCTAGTTCAATCCGAGATACCGGTCATTCAAACCGATCGGGGTGGGCAGATCACCTATCATGCGCCGGGTCAGCAGATTATGTATGTTTTATTCGATTTAAAAAGAGCAAAAATCGGTATCCGGGATATGGTCAGTTATTTAGAAAATAGTGTCATACAAACCTTAGCACACTATGATATTATAGCTTATGCCAAATCCGACGCGCCCGGCGTATATATTGATGATAAAAAAATCTGTTCGCTAGGCTTACATATCAAACAGGGTTGTACCTTGCATGGGTTGGCACTGAATGTTGATATGGATCTGAAGCCTTTTAATAACATCAATCCTTGTGGTTATGCAGGATTGCAGATGACTCAATTGAAACAATTTCAATCACAAATTGACCGTAATTTAATAAGGAAATTACTCGCTGATAATTTTCTCAGTCAATTACTCAACAAATAAGATATCTAATTATGCAAAATGAAGAAATGACAGTCAGAAGCTCAAAATATCGTGATGCTGACAAAACCCGTTTAATTCCAACAATCACCATAGAAGAAGCAGCACCATTAAAAAAACCCGATTGGATGAGAATTAAACTTTCAGCACATTCCGATAATATTGCGCATATCAAATCCACACTGCGTAAACATGGATTACACTCAGTGTGTGAGGAAGCCTCGTGCCCCAATTTGGCAGAGTGTTTTAACCACGGTACAGCGACTTTTATGATCTTAGGTGATATCTGTACACGGCGCTGTCCATTTTGTGATGTTGCCCACGGTAGACCTTTACCACCCGATCAGCAAGAGCCGCTAAAATTGGCTAAAACCATTGAAGAGATGAAATTGCGCTATGTGGTCATTACCTCTGTTGACCGAGATGACCTTAAAGACGGCGGAGCAAGCCATTTTGCAGCTTGTACGCAACAGATTCGCGCCTTAAGCCCGAATGTCAAAGTCGAGACCCTTACGCCCGATTTCCGTGGATGTATCGAGCAAGCGGTCGAGGTATTGAGCGAAGCACCACCCGATGTGTTTAACCATAATTTAGAAAACATTCCTCGTTTATACAAAAAAATTCGACCGGGGGCAAACTATCAAGGTTCGTTGAAATTACTTGCGGCATTTAAAGAGAAGCATCCGGATATTCCAACCAAATCCGGGCTAATGGTCGGGTTGGGCGAAACCAATGAAGAGTTGATTCAAGTGTTGAAAGATTTACGTATGCACGGCGTGACCATGCTAACTTTGGGTCAATATTTGCAACCCAGTCAGTACCATTTACCGGTTGAGCGCTATGTCTCGCCGGCTGAATTTGATGAATTGAAACAGATCGCTTTAGATATGGGATTTACCCATGCGGCCTGTGGTCCATTTGTTCGCTCATCGTATCATGCCGATTTGCAAGCTATGGGAAAAGAGGTGAAGTAATCTTCACCTTTTTTATTTAGTTATCCACCACCATAAAGCGCCGGTTTTCAGTCACAATCTGCAAAAACAGCGGTAAACTCATCTTTTCACTTTTTTGTAACTTGCCAGTTAAATTGTAGATTTTTGAACGACCAAAGGCATCAATAACAATCGTTTTATCGTCATACAAGGCAGCAATTGCATTTTCACCCCCTGCCACAACCCATTGCCGTGGGCTTTGATTAAATAAGTTTTTACCTTGACTGTATTGTTGTGGTGGCGTTGTTACATTCAATACGTCTTGCATTAATGTGCGTAAAATATCCGTTTGAGATGTAATATCAGTGATTTTTGCTTTATCTTTATTTGGCCATGCGATAATCAATGGCATTTTAAGCACTTCCCGATTAAAACGATCACCACTTTCACGGAAAACCAATTTTTTGCTTTCATCAATCGAAATATCATTTGAGCCGGTGATAATAATCACCGTGTTATCATAAGCGCCACTTTGTTTCAGATAGGCGATCAAGGATTGTAAATATTGATCTAACTTTTTAGCATCTGACGCTAATTCGGTTATGGTCATCTTTTTGTTTTTCACGCCAAGCGAGTAGTGGATCAATGAGAACAGTGGCGCGTGATTTTCAAGTTTATTTTGCTCATCGTGCCATGCCATCCAATAGTCGGTAGTTTGTTTATTGGACTGTTTTTTCGGTTCCGGCAGCGTAAAGTTAGACAGTAACGCATAACGGTATAAAGGCTCAACAAAACCGCTGGATGAAAACAACCCAAGATTGTAGTGTTGCTTAGCAACAGTATCAAATAAAACCGAAGTCTTATGGCTAGCCAAAATACTGTTGTAATAATTAGGATCTAATCCATAAAACAGTGAAAAGTTATTCAAATAGGCTTGATTGCTAGCACTAAAGTGGTTGTCGAACTGTAGATTGTCTTGTGCAAATTCTTTTAGCCAAGGCATATTGTTGGCTAATAGCTGTTCACTCCAACCGTCAATGACAACCATTAATACATTTTGCTTTGTTTGTGGCTCATCAAATACCACTCGTCCCAGTGGGTATTCGATAGCAATAGCAAATGGGTTGCCTTCTTGAATGGTACGATTTCGGTAGTCGTTCTCTTCAATAAAGCCATATCGTTCAAGGAAATGACGAGCCGTTAACGGGTAAGATAACGGTAAACTCGAACGCTGCATTGTAATTGGACGATAAAAGTTCGCATCAGCCCAGATATGAATTAGGTGAGATGAAACAAAACAGAGAATAAAGCCGATAACAACCGGTTTTGCATAGCGCTTACGTTTACTTAAACTACGCAGTTTTTTCCAGCTCCATAACGAAAATAGAATTTCAATCAGTAAAATAAACGGAATTAAAATAAATGCTGTGCTTAAAAAAGAGGCTTTATTTGAACTCAGTAACTGCCAAATTGATAAGTTAAGGTGCATTCTGAAATGTGAAAAGACCTCTAAATCAATTAACAGTAAAGTAATTCCTAAAGTGGCAATAATAGTGGCGAAAATCCGCTGCCAACGTGAGGAATGGATAAAAAAACTGAGCGGAAAAATAAGTACCAAATAAGTAATAAATGTCAAATAACTAAAATGCCCCATTACACTAATAATGGCATAAAATCGCCCCATAAATGTACGTGGCCAATCAGCGATCACCAAATATTGACTACCCAGTATAATGACTACAAAAATATTAAACAGCGTGAACCAGTGTCCCCAACTGACAATCTGCGAAGCTTGGTCATCTTTGATGTGATTATTTTTGAGTTTGAGCATATATAATTGTTGATAATGATATTAAATGAAGAAAACGAAACATTAAAAATTCCCGACAGTTTACCCGATTTTGAAAAATCTTTCTGTAATTTTTTTATTTGTTAGCACAAAGATCCCTGTTATCTGTTGGCGTTGTAATCGATACTTGCTATAATTCAAAATATAATTTAGCTGATCAAATAAGATAATAATTTTGGCAATCAAACAACTCAAATCACAACAGATCCAACCCGATACAAATCTAATCGTAGAACTTGCAAAAAAGAACAAAACACAGGCCGATTTACCGGATTTTGGATCAACAAATGTGCTCGCTTGGCAACCTCGTGTCGCCTCAGCGGTATCGCTTTTATGCAATAAAAAGACATCAAAATATCGCTCTCGTTTTATGTTATTAAAAGCCACCGAAAGCGAGCTATTTTTTGATTTGTTAAAACAATCGGTTAAAACCAACTTAGCTGAGCCAGCGTTAGGGTATAGTTACAATATTAGTGAAAATAAGATCACTTTAACCACGGCCAAAACCCGTCAAGACAACTTTGCTATTGAAGATAATTGCTTAGCGCAAACTAGCGTTGATCTAGAAAAACTCTTTGGCTGTGTCAGGCAGCCGGACAATCGTCCAATCAAATTGCAAGCAGGGTTAGTTCATCACGCTAATGGTGGTGTGCTCATTTTAGGTTTGCGTTCGCTATTATCGCAACCTGCACTGTGGGTTAAATTAAAACAGATGATTAATAATGGCGTGTTTGAATGGTTTTCAGCCGATGATGCCCACCCTTTACCGTTATCCATTCCAGCCATGCCGCTAGATTTACGGTTAATTTTAGTTGGTGACCGGCTAAGTATGACTGAATTGCAGGAGTTTGAACCGGAGTTTTTCAATTCAGCCATCTATGCTGAATTTGAAAACGAATTAACAATATCATCAGACAAGCAAATCGATCAGTGGACGAATTATCTGCAATTTATTGCCCAACAATTACAATTACCGGCTATTGAACCGACTGCTTTTATGACAATATTTAAACAAGCAACCCGCTTTACCGGCGATCAAAACTGTCTTCCGTTATCGGTAGAGTGGGCACAATCGCTACTGCTTGAGGCAAGTTATTTTGCCGAAAATAATCAGATTGATAAACTTGCTGTGGGTAAAGCACTTGAACAAAAAGCATGGCGTGAGAACTATCTCACTGAGCGCTTTCATGATGAGTTTTTTACCGATCAAATCGTGATTAACACTAAAGACCAAGTTGTCGGGCAAATTAATGGGTTATCCGTCCTTGAATACCCCGGCTACCCAAAAGCAATTGGTGAGCCAACCCGATTAAGTTGTCTTGTGCATTATGGCGACGGTGAATTTATTGATATTGAGCGCAAAACCGAACTGGCGGGAAATATCCACTCTAAAGGTATGATGATTATGCAGGCTTTTATTATGTCTGAATTTGCCATTAATCATCAATTGCCCTTTTCTACATCGTTAGTATTTGAACAATCTTATAGCGAGATTGACGGTGACAGTGCATCGCTAGCCGGTTTATGCGCGATTATTAGCGCCCTATCCGGTCAAGCTATCGACCAGCAATTGGCAGTAACCGGCTCAGTGGATCAATTCGGCCATGTTCAATCAATCGGCGGGGTAAATGAAAAAATTGAAGGTTTTTTTGCCGTTTGTCAGCATCAAGGCTTTACCGGCCAACAAGGTGTGATTATTCCGGCAAGCAATCAACGTCACTTAAGTTTAAGTGATGAGGTGATAGCTGCGGTTGAGCAAGATAAATTCTCGATTTGGACGGTAGAGCATATCGCTGATGCCCTGTATTTATTAACCGGCATTCCCTACAAAGATGAGGCGAATATCAGCCTATATAAATTGATTCATGCTCGTATGCAGTCACTGCTAGTGCAAGAAAAAAAGCAAGATAGTTGGTTTAGCAGGTGGCAAAAATATTGCAAAAAATAGCAATACACAATAAACTTTACCGCCAGGCGCCATTGATAAATGGCTAAGTAACTCACATTACACCGTTACTATTATGCGTAATATTTTAGTCAATAGTGATGTTTATAATCGTGTATGTAATGACAAAATAAAAGGCTTTTTTATGACATTTGAACGTAAATCTTCGTACGATAAAGCGGATCTCATTAAATCGGGAAACAATGAACTCTTTGGTCATGACGGTCCCCCATTACCTTCTGATTTAATGTTAATGATGGATCGTGTTGTTAACATGGATGAGCAAGGCGGTAACTTTGGCAAAGGTTATGTTGAAGCTGAACTTGATATTAACCCTGACTTATGGTTTTTCAAATGTCATTTTAAAAATGATCCGGTGATGCCCGGTTGCCTTGGGCTTGATGCCATGTGGCAATTAGTGGGCTTTTATTTAGGCTGGATTGGTGGTAAAGGTAAAGGCCGAGCGCTGGGCGTAGGCGAGGTAAAATTCGCTGGTCAAGTATTACCAACCAATAAAAAAGTCACCTATAAAATACATTTTAAACGTGTCATTAACCGTAAATTAATTATGGGTATCGGTGACGGTGAAGTTTATGTTGACGGTAAACTTATCTATCAAGCTTCTGATCTAAAAGTCGGGCTATTTCAAGATACTAACGCTTTTTAATTTTTAGTTAAGCTTACTCAGCCTTACAGTTAATCGGTAAGGCTGATCGATAGTTTAATTTTCCAATCTATCTCGCCACTCTGCCAAATCTTTATTTCTGACTATTTTGATATTACTAACCTATCTTCCATAAGTGATTTTAGTCAATCAATTCGCAATTCAGTGAAAAACGGATAGCTAGCAAACGAATGAATCTAATTGATGAATAACAAGCTATTATTGGCTTGATGCATGCTTTACTCATTTAGTATTTTTGAAATTGCTACCCTCTCTTCCGTAAGTGATTTTAGTCAATCAATTCGCAATTCAGTGAAAAACGGATAGCTAGCAAACGAATCTAATTGATGAATAACAAGCTATTATTGGGCTTGATGCAGCTTTACTCATTTAGTATTTTTGAAATTGCTAGCCTCTCTTCCATAAGTGATTTAGTCAATCAATTCGCAATTCAGTGAAAAACGAATAGCAGGCAAACGAATCTAATTGATGACTAACAAGCTATTATTGGCTTGATGCAGCTTTACTCATTTAGTATTTTTGAAATTGCTAGCCTCTCTTCCATAAGTGATTTAGTCAATCAATTCGCAATTCAGTGAAAAACGGATAGCAAGCAAACGAATCTAATTGATGAATAACAAGCTAATATTGGGCTTGGTACACGCTTTGTGTATTTAATATTTTTGGAATTGCTAGTCTCTCTTCCAAAAGTGATTTTAGTCAATCAATCCGCAATTCAGTGAAAAACGGATAGCTAGCAAACGAATCTAATTGATGAATAACAAGCTATTATTGGGCTTGGTACACGCTTTGTGTATTTAATATTTTTGGAATTGCTAGTCTCTCTTCCATAAATGATTTAGTCAATCAATCCGCAATTCAGTGAAAAACGAATAGCAGGCAAAGGAATCTAATTGATGAAAAACAAGCTAATATTGGGCTAGATACACGCTTTGCGCATTTAGTATTTTTGGTATTATCGGTATAATAATTTAAATTTTTGTAATTGTTGCCACTTATGAAATTAGTTAATCGTTTTTTCCTTGCAATTTTATTATTTTGCCTGTCAATTGGTGTAGTTTTTGCCGACTTAAATGGTACAGTCATTAAGGTGCTCGACGGTGATACGATCGATTTACTGACAATCACAAACCAAAAAGTACGAATCCGTTTGCTGGATATTGATGCACCGGAGAAAGGTCAAGCATATGGTAATGCATCAAGAAAATATTTAGCCTCACTTATTGCCGGCAAATATGTGTTTGTCAAAGCAAACAAAAAAGATATTTACAATAGGACATTAGGCACGATCTTTTATAATAAAATGAATATTAATGCCAAAATGGTTGAAAATGGTTATGCGTGGGCATATCGATATCGAGGTAAAGCAAGCAATAAATTAATGGTTAAACGAGAAAAGCAAGCCAAATTAAACAACAAAGGGCTATGGAAAGACAAAAATCCGATAGCCCCTTGGCAATTTCGTTATCGTAATAAACAATAAACCTTAACTAAATATTATTTTTTAGTAGGCGTAGCTGCTTGAGCTTGTTTAAGTGCTTCAATACCTTGTTTACATGCAGATTCTTGAGTATCAGTAGGCATTGCCGCTACTTGTTGTTTGCTTTGCTCAAGTCCTGATTTCATCATTTCTAATTGTTCTGCTGTTAATCCTGCAGTTGGCATATCTTTGATATATTCATCGATGCTATCAAAGTAAGTTTGACAAGTAGCAGATAAATCAGCCATGGCAAAAGAAGATAAACTTAATAATACAACAGATAATGCTAACTTTTTCATTGTGTTTCCTTATAATCAATTAATTTTCATTAGATTGTTGTCAACATAAAACAACATTGCTTAAAAAGCAGGAATTATAATATAAAACAAAATGGTAAAAGTCTAGAAAAAAGAAGTAAAGAAATACTGAGGTGGGAACTTACCAGTAACAAGTTACTGGTAAGAAAATAATCAAAATTAGATTATTGTTACATCTGCAGCAGAAGGACCACGTGGGCTATCTTGAATTGAAAATTCAACTTGTTGACCTTCGCCTAAAGTTTTGAATCCGTCACCAGTAATCGCTGAGAAGTGAACAAATACATCTTTGCTGCCGTCAGCAGGAGATATAAAACCAAAACCTTTACTTTCGTTGAACCATTTAACTTGACCTGTTTTTTTAGACATAATAATTTTCCTATAAATAAATTTATCTCAGCCATTAAGGGCTATATTCAAATACATAAAACCTAGACTACTTAAGAACACTGAGAAGAAAAGATGAAGAAAACTAATACAAATCTTGATATCAAGTAAACTACAAACTACGCGAATCAAATGTTACAAAATAAATCTGCATGTTATATGCTGGTGACTATTAACGCACAAAATGTTAAACAACGCAAGCAATCTTTCAATTTATTTAGCTATCCTCGCTAAAAAATCATTTATCATAATTAATTAGTGAGGATACCATGACCCCGATAATAAAATTCAATGATTACTTTTCAGCAAGCTCTTTTGATTTATTGATCGTTGCTTCAACTGCATCAATCACCGCTGCTCTAAAGCCTTTTTCTTCAAGCATCTGCACCCCTTCAATAGTGGTGCCAGCCGGTGAGCAGACCATATCTTTCAACTCGCCGGGATGTTTGCCAGTAGCGAGTAACAGTTTGGCTGATCCCATTACGGCTTGCGCTGCAAATTTATAGGCTTGATTTCTTGATAATCCGGCTTTGACCGCTCCGTCAGCTAGCGCTTCGATAAACATAAAAACAAAAGCCGGTGAAGAACCACTCGCACCAATAACGGCATCAATTAAATATTCGGGGACAACTTCAGTTTCACCAATACAATTTAATAATCGTTGTACAATCGACAGCTCATCATCTGTCACTTCAGTATTTGGCGTAATGGAGCACATCGCCGCATTAACTAATGCCGGTGTATTTGGCATAACTCGGACAATTTTTTGTTCATAGCCGACACATTTGGCTATGGTTTTAATTGTCACGCCTGCTGCAATTGAGATCACAATAGTATTTTTCTTTAATTCTTTTTGAATATCGTTTAACACATCAACAATGACATTAGGCTTTACCGCAATAAAAACAAGATCGGATTCACGTGCGACATCTCTGGCGGACGCTAAATTATTGATTGCATGTGACGCATTTAATGCTTGCCCTTTTTCAGGGTGAGGATCATAAACATAAATTTGGTTTCCTTGCACAATATTACTGGTTAATATGCCTTGTAATATAGCATTTCCCATATTGCCCAAACCGATAATACCTATACGCTGTTCCATCTATTTTACTCCCCCATTTTTTGAGCTAAATTTGTAACGATTATAGATTACTTTATGCCTAAAACTCAAATCAAAAGCGCAGGCATCATGCTCTGTAAATCCCTGCTTCGATGTTGCAATACCGCATCGCCTTTTATCATTATTTTACTCAGTGATTGAATGATGAGTATCAGGCATCAGTTGCATGCCATGTTGTTGTCCGGTCTGTATCAACGATAAAATCTGTTTGGTTTTGCCCTCTTTTATTAAGTTAGCAACTGCCGGAGTGTTAATCAGGACTTCAAAAAGGGCTTTACGCTGGTTATCAACCGTGATTAACTGCTGGCATACAATCGCTTGTAAACTATCGGATAATTGACTACGAATAAAGTTTTGCGCATTGCCTTCAAATACATCTATCAGACGATTTATCGTTTCAATCGCCGAACGGGTATGTAATGTTGCTAAAACTAAATGTCCCGTTTCAGCAACCGACAAAGCCGCTTCGATCGATTGTTTATTGCGTAGTTCGCCAAATAGGATAATATCGGGATCTTGTCTTAAAAGACTTTCCATTGCTTGATCAAATTGCGATAATTCACGTTGTTCAATTAATGACTTGTCATTTTGATAGATATACTCAATAGGATCTTCTAAAGTAATAATATGTTTTGCTTGGGTTTGATTTATATATTGGATTAAGGATGCTAATGTGGTTGATTTACCACTACCGGTTGCGCCAGTAACCAGAATGATTCCCGATTGTTGGTTAACTAGCGTTTTTAAAACAGCAGGGACGCCAATTTCAGACATGTCAGCAATGCGGTCATTGATAATTCGAAATACTGCCGATATGCCACGTTGTTGATAGAAAATATTAACCCGAAAGCGCCCTATTTCATTGTGAAATGCCAAATCAAGTTGGCCATATTGCTGCAACTTATTTACCTGACACATATCGAGCAAGGCAAACAGTTCTGTTTCCAGTTGCGTTGATGATAATTTGTTATCTGATACAAATTGCAATTGTCCGTTAATACGCATACACGGGAAAGCGCCGCTGGAAAGGTGCAAATCCGAGGCATTTTGCGCTACACTAAGTGACAAAATTGATTTTAACATTTACTTTAACCTAAAATTTAATTGAGAATAAACATGAATACTGTAACTGACAATTTAAAGACAATTAAAAATGAAATAATCCAAATCGCTCAACAATGCGATCGTGATCCCAATTCCATTGAGCTTATTGCTGTCAGTAAAACAAAACCTGTCGAATTAATCACACAAGCGATTGAAGCAGGACAATTCTCTTTTGGTGAAAATTATGTGCAAGAAGGTGTTGAAAAGATCCAATATTTCAAACAACATCAGCCAACTACTGCATTGATTTGGCATTTTATTGGTCCGTTGCAATCGAATAAAACCAAATTAGTTGCGGAAAACTTTGATTGGATGCACACGTTAGATCGCTTCAAAATCGCACAGCGTTTAAATGATCAACGCCCCGATAACATGGCAAAACTTAATGTTCTTATCCAAGTCAATATTAGTCAAGAAGCCAGTAAATCCGGAATATTACCGCAACAAGTTGAAGATTTAGTTGAGCAGGTTATCACTTTGCCTAAGCTAAATTTAAAAGGGTTAATGGCGATACCGGAAATAGAAAATGATTTTGAAAAGCAATTAGTTGTTTTTCAACAAATGCAACAGCTTTTACAATCATTACAGGTAAAATACCCATTTATGGATCAGTTATCCATGGGCATGAGTGGCGATATGAAAGCAGCCATTATGGCAGGTAGTACCATGGTGCGTATTGGCACTGCGATCTTTGGAGCAAGACAATATTTATGATATATTGCTGGCAGATAATATATTAAGGAGTACTAAATGATATCACTTATCTTCCTGGGAAATACTGTTTTAACCGTTTGCTTATATGTCATCATTTTACGCTTGTGGATGCAACGAGTGCGGGTTAATTTCGATTTTCCATTCACACAATTTATTGTTCGCATTACCCAACCGGTAATTGCCCCGCTACGAAGATTGATTCCGTCAATTGGGCGGATAGATACCGCCACATGGGTTATCTTTTATATCGTTGCAATAATTAAAGTTATTTTCTTATTTCGCTTTAAAGTGATAAATGCACCACTGTGGAATTCTGCCTATTTATGGTATGCCGTTGCGGTTATGGCACATGCAATTGGACACTTACTTTTTTGGTTACTATTTTTTAGAGCGCTTTTAAGTTGGATAAGTCGTGGTCAATCTTCTGCCGACCAGTTACTTGCTCAATTAACCGAGCCATTGGTTGCACCAATCCGTCGTGTCGTTCCACCGATTGGCATGATTGATATCTCATTTATGATAGTGATGTTTATCTTAATCTTTTTGAATTTATTCGCTATTGATATTTTTGGTAATTTTTGGTTAATGCTATAAGCATTTAAAAAAAGGGAGCAATGCTCCCTTTTTTATAGAATGTGATCTTCCCAAAAAATCACATCTTTTTCGTAAACAATCCGATTTCTGACCGATATTTTAAGTTTATGCATCATTTTTTTACTTCCCGTTATCAGTGGGTGCCACTCTGGCAGTTCGCCAGTTTGAGAAAAATAACGGTAGGTACATGTTAAAGGCAACCACTCAATAGTCAGCAGATTTTCACGGGTTAACTTGACGCAATCAGGCTCATAGTCAAAACGATTGTGATAATGTTTACATTGGCAAGTTTTTGAATCAAGTAAATTACACGCTACATTGGTGTATAGAATTTCGTCAGTATCTTCATCCATTAATTTGTTTAAGCAGCACTGACCACAACCGTCACACAGTTGTTCCCATTCATCATCTGTCATTTGCTCAAGTGTTTTGTGTTGCCAAAATGGTTCAATCATACTTTAAAGTCATCTTCATGTAACATTTGTAAGAAAAATCCATCGACCTTGATCTTTTCCTCTATCTCATCAGAAGTGCCAACAACAAACCGTCGTTTTCCATCCAATAATACTTTCATAACAAATACAGGCTTGCCAAAAATTGACATTACATTTTCAGGAATTGCGGAAAAATCATTTTCATTTTCCATATATAAATAACAGTTCTCTTTTTTATCACTACGATAAATATAACACCACATCATAAAAATAAAACCTTACTCGACTACCTACTTAAGACTATTTTGTAAATAAACACCTGCGCCAAATAGCCCCGGGTCTTCATGCGTTATCACATAAACCGGGACTTTTTTAACCAGATAAGACATTCGTCCTTTGTGTTCAAATGCTTCTCTAAATGGCGATGTTTTAAAAAATTCAATAAAGCGTGGCACAATACCGCCGGCAATATAAACCCCACCAAGCGTATTGAGGGTTAGCGCTAAGTTGCCACCAAATCGCCCCATAAACGTACAAAAATAGGTTAATGTTTCTAAACAAATCGGACAACTATTAGCAAGCGCTTGTTTGACGATAATATCAGGTGTCACATCTTCAACAGGTTGATTGTGGATCTGTAATAACGCTTGATAAATATTAACAATACCATTGCCCGACAAAAAACGCTCACTTGAAACACGCCCAAATTTTTTGCGCAACTGAGCTAAAATACGGTCTTCTGCGTCATTGGTCATCGGCAGTTCTGTATGTCCACCTTCACCGGGCAAGCTAATCCAGTTGCCATTGACTTTAATTAAGTGAGAAACGCCCAATCCGGTACCTGCGCCATAAATAGCTATCGGATAATCAAGGTCAGGCTCCTCGCCCCCTATTTTTACCAAATCTGATTTCGGTAGTTGGGGAATCGAACTCGAGACCGCCATAAAATCGTTAATCACTTCAAGTTTGCTTAGATTTAATTCTTTAATCAGCGCTGAACGTGAAAAGGATAAATTATTATTGGTCATATTAATGACATCATCTTCACCAATCGGGCAAGCGATAGCAATACAAGCCTTATCGATTGTCGTTGATTGAGACGCTAAATAATCTTTAATCAGTTTAAGTAAATCATCGTTTTTTGAAATCAGAATTTTGGTGATAGCTGAAAGCTCGTTAGTTGCTAAATTGTATAATGCGAAGCGGGCATTGGTTCCACCAATATCAGTGACTAGTGCGTATTGACTCATTGTATTCCCTTGTGTAAAAAATAAATTCTTTTTAATTGAACTGCAAGCTTTTACATCTATCAGTTGCCAAAAGCATAATAGCTTATATTATGAACTAATTATCTTGGTTTAACTAGTTGACTCTGATTGAATTTAATTAATCAATGACCGCTAACTCACCAGTTAGCGGTAAATATTCAATATGGCAAAATTCGAACTTATAACCACTTTTTCAGTTTAAAGTAGATATACGGCGCCACACCTGCTAATAGCATTAATAATAATGAAAACGGGTAACCATACTCCCATTTTAATTCAGGCATAAACTCAAAGTTCATACCATAAGCAGAAGCGACCACGGTAGGCGGTAAAAATACCACCGAAACCACTGAGAAGATCTTGATAATTCGGCTTTGCTCAATATTGATAAAACTCGTTGCAGCTTGCATTAAAAAGTTTACTTTTTGAAACAATGACTCATTATGTGGGACGAGTGATTCAATATCCCGGATTACTTCACGTGCTTGCTCTAACTGGTCAACCGGCATTTTGGCTCGACGCACTAAATAGTTAACCGCTCGCTGGCTATCCATTAAACAGAGGCGGACTTTCCAAGCCGTATCTTCCAGTTCAGCCAGTGAGGTGATCGCTTCATCATAATGCTCTTGAGCGGAACGATCCATGATAATCAAACTTAACTCTTCAAGTTCACTGTAGATATTTTCGATTTGGTCGGCTAACTGCTCTACTTTAACTTCAAACAGATCGAGTAACACTTCATAAGGATTACCGTCGTTTAAATTTTGATAACGTGAGCGCATACGATACAAGCGAAAAGCCGGTAAATCTCGTTCACGTAATGTAAATAAACGTCCATTATGTACAGTAAAAGCTACCGTTGAGTTACCGGCACGATCTTCGGCATCTTCATAAAAAAAGAAAGAGTGGACATGCAATCCTTCATTATCTTCAAAAAAACGAGCCGAGGCTTCAATATCATCCAGTTCAATACTGGTCGCTAAGTTTTGACCTAAATGTGTCAAAACAAAATCACGATCCGCTTCCTCGGGCTCAATTAAATCTATCCAAGTTGCATTTTGTATATCGCCTTCATTAATTTTTACTAATTGTTTGTTTTTTAATCCAAACGCATTAATCATAAGGCCTCCAATAAGGGAAATGTTTTATAACTTTGCATCAACAAATGGCTGGCATTATACTCGTTATAGTCAAAAATTCCTATGACTAAGCAAATCTTTCTGTAACTTTACAATTTGGAGAGAAAATTCCAATATTAAATTAAATTCGATGATGTTAATTCTGTCTCATGTTACAATAGTCACCTTAAATATTTATGCAATTTTTAGGAGTTTATAATGGCAAACCGAGGAATAAATAAAGTCATTTTAGTCGGTAACTTAGGTCAAGATCCAGAAGTTCGTTACATGCCAAATGGTAATGCTGTCGCTAATTTTAGTGTTGCAACTTCAGAATCATGGAAAGATAGACAAACAGGTGAAACCCGAGACCGAACAGAATGGCATCGCGTTGTCGTGTTTGGAAAATTAGCTGAAATTGCTGGCGAATATATCAAAAAAGGCACACAAGTTTATCTTGAAGGTCAATTACAAACTCGTAAATGGCAAGACCAATCAGGCGCCGATCGTTATACGACTGAAGTTGTAATAAACCCAATTGGCGGTACATTACAAATTTTAGGTTCACGTAACAGTGGCGATAATAGCTTTAATGACGGTTCACAAAGTTGGGGACAAAGTGCTAATAACACTTCATCTGCGCCGGCAGCACCTCGCCAAGCGGCACCAACAGCGCCAGCAGCACAACCGGCTACACCTGAGCCACCAATGGATTTTGATGACGATATTCCATTCTAATCTTATCTTTTCAAAATATTATCCTTATATTGGGCGTAAATTTACGCCCTTATATCATTTTGTATTTATTTGAATTATACTGAGTCGCAGTATGTTGATTGGATCTGTATCGATTTTATGCTGGAACTTATTCAAACTGTCGGCTTTGGTTTAATTCTTTTTATTCCTTTAACCAATCCCTTGACCACTGTAGTGCTGTTATTAGGTCTATCTGGCGATATGACCAACGAAGAACGTAATTATCAGTCTAAAATGACCTGTATTTATGTTTTTATTATTATGATTGTATCGTTTTACTGCGGCCAATTGGTGATGAATACCTTTGGTATTTCTATTCCCGGATTGCGCATAGCCGGCGGTATGATTGTCGGCATTATTGGCTTTAGAATGCTTTTCCCTCAACAACCTTCTCACAAAACACTGGAAGCCGATGCTAAGAAGAAAGAAATTTCAAATAATATTGCTTTTGTTCCTTTAGCTATTCCCAGCACGGCCGGACCGGGTACTATTGCGATGATCATCAGTATGGCATCAACCGTTAAAGGGGGCGGATATAACGTGTCTAGTTGGGTTATCTATGCCTCGTCAATACTGGTACCACTTCTCCTGTGCCTTATTCTTTGGCTTTGTATGCGTAGTGCGGGCAGTATTATGCGTTTTATGGGAAAAAGTGGCATTGAAGCCACTTCCAGAATAATGGGATTTTTACTGGTTTGTGTTGGCACACAATTTATTATTAATGGTGTAAAAGAGTTGGTAATAAACTTTCCCAATATTTAATCAACAGGTCACAGGTGCTATAAATTAGGGATATTTTTAATCATCTCTACCCGCATTAAGTAATCGTAAAGCGGTACCAGTTGCTTAAATCCTTTAATTAATTTATTGGGTAGCTCACCATTAAGTACATCTTCGATGTTATTGTTGGTTACCATTACGGCCAAATTTTTTCGGTTATACCATGTGGCAATCTTTTCATCTTGTTCTTTGATTAATGGTCGTTTGTAGCAATCACCAACCAGCTCAAATGGCTTTTTAACGCAACGTGTCATTTTTAAAAATTTGTCGGTATCATTAATTATTTCTTCACGAAATATATCCATTGTCTGTTTTGAAGCACAATAGTATCCAAGCCCGTATTGATAGTAATCGGGGCTAATTTCAAAAAAATAGGCTGGCGCTTCTTTCCAATCCCGATTAGGACGTTTAAAGGTTAACCATAAACGGCTACGATAGAGCGATTTATCTTTCGAAAAACGGGTATCACGATGTATACGGGATATGGTTTTACCAATCGCCGGACGTGTTTCAAACCACTCATCGATTTTCAACATATCGGGAGTTAACTGCTCGACCAATAGTCGAAACGGTTTAACTAAATCGTTATCATAAATAGCTCGATGTTGTTCGAACCATGGTTTACTGTTGTTGATCCAAGCATCTTGTAAAAAATTGAGTCCTGCTTGAGTAAAACCGCTAAACTTTGCCATTAATTACTCCTTAAATAATGCTCTGACTTTGTCTAAATCTTCTTGCGTATCAACCCCAATTGCCGGTGCCTGTTTTGCCACTGCAACATGGATTTTTTCACCATACCACAGTACGCGAAGTTGTTCTAGCATCTCTATTTGTTCTAAGCTAGACGGTGCCCAATTGATATATTGGCGAATAAAACCGGCTCGATAAGCATAAATGCCAATATGGCGTAAGTAAAAATCGCCAATACTTTGCCTATTTACATCTGTTGCCATTTGGGCAAATCGGTCTCTTTCCCAAGGAATGGTTGCACGTGAAAAATAGAGCGCATAACCGTCTTTATCTGTCACCACTTTTACCGCTCCGGGATTAAATGCTTCTGAGGCAGATTCGATCGGTACCGCCAACGTTGCCATACCGGTTTTATATTTAACTAAATTTTCTGCTACTTGGTCGATTATTACCGGTGGAATTAATGGCTCATCACCCTGCACATTCACAATCACTTCATCATCAGCTAATTGATAATAGTTAATGACTTCCGCTAGCCGTTCGGTGCCGGAATTATGTTTGTCGCTGGTTAAAATAACTTCTCCGCCATAACTGCTCACAACATCAAATACTTGCTGATGATCGGTTGCTATAATGACATTGGTTGCACCGGATTTTTTGGCTTGATCCATAACACGAACAATCATCGGTTTGCCGTGAATATCAGCCAGGGGTTTTGCCGGTAAACGGCTCGATGCGTACCTGGCGGGAATAATGACAGTGAATTTCATAACAGAAACCTTATATTTTATCTATTCTTGAACTGACTTAGGTTGTGCAATTGGCTTAGCTTCGGATTCAAGTAGTACCGGAATTGAATCCTTTATCGGATAAGCTAGCTGATCTGTTGTACAGATAAGTTGATGATTTTCGCTATCGAGTTCTAACTTACCATGACATTTCGGGCAAGCAATAGCACTAAGAAGAAGTTCTTTCATTTTTTACTCTCTGTTAAGTTTTATATCTTCTAATAGGGAATAGATTTGCTCAATCGCTTTGGCGGGGATAACCGCATCTATCGGCAGATACCACCAATTTGGTAAAGCAAATTGCTGACATTTTACCGCATCTTTTTCCGTCATTAATAACGTTTGTTGCTTGTTTGCGATATCAGCTAGTGAAGATAAAGTAAAATGTTGATGATCGGCAAAAGCTTCAGTTTTCACTAAATCGGCATTCATTTGCTTAAGCATATCAAAAAAACGTTGCGGATGACTAATTCCAGCAATGGCGCAAATATGAGTTAGTGAAGATAAGGCTTTTTTCTCTTGCGTCAGCAAATTCACCGCATACAGCGGGGTTAATTGCATGGTGTAAGTTTTAGTCGGATATTGCTGCGCTATTTGATTGCCACCTTCGCCATTTAACACAATTAAATCTACCGACTTTAACCGATTTTTGCGCTCTCTCATTGGGCCAGCCGGGATCCACCAACCATTGCCAAATAGGCGTTTAGCATCGATAACCACAACTTCAATATCACGCCCTAAGGCATAGTGTTGTAAGCCGTCATCGGTTAAAATCACATCTAATTTATAGCGATTTAATAACGCTTGCACCGCTTCCACCCGTTTCGGCGATACCGCAATCGGCACTTGAGTACGTTGATAAATCAGTACCGGTTCATCCCCAGCTTGGTCAGTGGTGATGTAGTGATCTAAGATGAGTGGATAGCTTTGAGCCTTTCCGCCATAGCCTCTTGAAACCACGCCAACTTGTAAACCTTTAGCCTTTAATGCTTCAATTAAAGCAACCACCAGCGGGGTTTTACCGTTCCCACCTACTGACAAGTTGCCAATTACCATAATTGGCACAGGTGACTTCCACGACTTTAACCAGCCAATTTGATACAATTTCCGACGCACAAAAGCAATCAAACCATACAATAAAGAAAATGGTATCAGTAACCAATAAAGTTTATTTTTACCATACCATATTTTTTCAATCATCTTTTATTATCACTTAATGATGTTAATGAAACCTGTTTTACGATTTTACCTATGTTAACTGTTTAAGGCTTTCATCGTTATTGATAGCAAGTATTTTACTCATAAATCGGTAAACTACCAAACCAATCATGATACCATTTTGGGTTTATTTGTCCCCGCATTGTTTTCATTTGCCAGGTCGAATTATTAAAAAATAGACTAATTTGCCCGGTTTTAGCTGTTACATGATAATCTAATTTTAATGTCTTATATCGTTCTGTCACTTTATCAGACGGCAATTTCCATCCATTATAGCGAGAAGTCGATACGAACGAGAGTTTAGGGTTGATGTGATACAAAAAAGGATAACTTGACGAAGTATTGCTGCCATGGTGTGGCGTTTGCAAAAAGGTCGAGGCTAGCTTATGACGATAGTTCAAGACTAATTGATACTCCTGTTTTCGCTCTAAATCGCCGGTTAACAGAACTGAAAATTGACCGTCGGTAACTTGTACAACACAAGAATCTTGATTTTGGGCATTGTCTACCAATTTTGTTGGCCATAGCACGTTAAATGTTAGGTTTTGCCAGCTAAAACTATTCCCCGCTAAACATGGGTACCGATTGGCTAACTGGTTAGAACTGCTCATTAACCATGCTTTAGGGTATCGGCGGGTGATGAACGCTAATCCTCCTATATGGTCATTATGTTGATGACTGATAATAATGCCCTCAACTGTTAATCGATGCCGCTGTAAAAAAGGGATGATAACGCGCTCAGCTGCTGAGCCAGTTTGCCACTGTGCGCCGGTATCATATAAAATAGCACCTCGCCCGTCATGAATAACTATCGCCAAGCCATGCCCCACATCCAGCATATCGAGCCGCCACTGATAATTAATCGGTTGCAATAAAGGACAAGCAAGCATTAGCAGAATAATGCCAACGGTAAGATTAAACCGGCGCCAACATTCGGTGCGAATAACAATCACCAGCAGCCAACCACTAACGCTGAGCAGATAAAAATCAGCCGGCACCGTCAACCACCCCAGATTGAATTGCGCTAAACCGTAAAATAATCCGCTTAGCGATGTTTCAGCAACATACCACCACCATAATGCCAAATGAAATAAATCAAAAATACTGGCTAATAATGCGATTAAAATAGCAGGAAACGTGACTAAAGTTATACAAGGTATCGCCAGTAAATTGGTTAACAATGAAATCACACTTATCCCTTGAAAAATCAACAGTTGCATTGGCAATAACAAAACCGTTAAGCCGAACTGCAAATGCAATAATCGAAATAGATAGTAACGCTTTTTACGTCGGCTAAATTTAGGTAACGGCAGCCATTGAGATAGGAAAATTAAGCAAATCACTGCATAGCAAGATAGCCAAAAGCTTTCGGATAAAATCATAAAAGGATCAAACACTAATAATATTGCGATAATCCGATTTACCTTTTGCCATGAGGTTAAATGATAACACCTATAGCGCAGGTAGATCCAAATCGTCAACGCCAATATGGCTCGTAATGCCGGAGGATTAAGCCCGGTAAGCCATGCATAAAATAGCGCCCCACCCCATGCAACTAATGAAATCACAATGATATTATTTCCCCGTTGAGGAATAACAAACGTCATCAGTTTGATAATAAAAAAGCTAAAGTAAAACACGATTAAAATATGCATTCCCGATATCGCCATTAAATGGGCAATACCGGTTTGCATCATCATTAATCGCTGCTGCTCAACCAACTGTGAGCGATCACTCAATACCAAAGCGAGTAAAATCCCCCGATAACTAAATAGATTAATATAGGGCAATGCCCTGTCTGCTACCGTTTGTCTGAGAGACAATTTATCGTCTAATAAATTGGCATTAATTAATTTAGCCGTTAATAAATTTTTGTTTGCCATAGCAAAACGCTGGCTATCAAATCCACCTTCATTTAAATAACCATGTACAACTCGAGTTTTAACGGTCAATTGCCAGATCTGTCCGGCTTTGGGTGTTAACCGATCGCTCCACAGCACAGATAACGGAAAAGTGGAGGATAAGTCACTATCGGCAATATCAATCACCGAAAATTTTATGTAATACGCTGAGCGCTCTGCGGAATCCAAATGAGTATCAATGGTGTCAACTTGAGCGGTCACAACCAGAGTTTTATCGATATAAGGCTCAATACTATTTAAATATTGATTGGCATATTGGGTAGACCATAAAAAGCCTAAACCTAAAACATTAATAGCTAGCAGGACATTGCCCATTTTAATAAGCCTAAACAAGCTTAAGATCACCAGTAGTGATCCGATTAAGTACCACTGTTTATCAGAAGGCAGTGATGCTAAGAACATTAAGGGTAAGCAACCGACTGAAAACATGATTGCGATTAAATCAATTGAATAACTTTGCCGCATAAGCAGTGAATAACTTATTGTATAAAACGATAATCTTAATTTGTCAGCGCCTTAGTAAAATTGACAGTAGAAGTAAATGGGAGCGATGTTCCAACTTTTTTTAACAAGTTGCAGGTTTGGCTGGGTAAATTTGAGGGGATTGAGTCTTAGCTATTCGGTTATTAATCAAGGAAAGATAAACACTAAGAAACACAAAAGGGATTTGTAGGAAATTGCCATTCAAATAATCAGAAAATAAAAGCCTTTGATGTTAATCAAAGGCTTTTTTAACACAAGAGTGTAAAGTATTATGCTTTTGCAGCATTATTTACGCGTTCACGTAATTCTTTACCCGGTTTGAAGTGAGGAATATATTTATGTTTAACATCAACATTCCCACCTGTTCTTGGGTTTCTTGCTTTACGTGGAGCACGGTAATTTAAACTAAAACTACCAAAGCCTCGAATTTCAACACGATCGTTACTTTCCATAGCTAATGCGATCTGCTCGATGATATCTCTAACAGCATCATCAACTAGTTGCACAGGAAGGTGTGCCCGCCAGTTGACTATTTTTTCTGCTAAATCGGATCTGTTCATGGTCACTCCTAATTTGTTTATGTGGCTTAGAACTTTTACATTTTATACCACAAAAGAAAAAGAGGGCAAGCCCTCTTTACTCTTTGCATAAATATTTTTTACTCAGTTTTTGATGCAGCTTTGAATGCTTCAGCCATTGCATTAGTAAATGAAGCATCTTCTTGTGTTGCAGTGTTATTTACCGCAGCAAGCGCTTCTTTTTCGTCAGCTTCATCTTTAGCACGTACAGATAAAGAAATTGCACGAGTTTTACGATCGATGTTAACGATTTTAGCTTCAACTTCATCGCCAACTTTTAATGCTGTAGTTGCATCTTCGATACGTTCACGAGCAATATCTTGTGCTTTTAAGTAGCCTTCGATACCGTCAGCAATTTCAACTGTTGCACCTTTAGCATCAACTGCCGTTACTTTACCTTTAACAATTGTGCCTTTTTTGTAGTTAGAAGCGAAGCTGCTAAATGGATCATCTTCAAGTTGTTTGATACCTAAAGAGATACGTTCACGCTCAGCATCAACTTGTAGTACAACTGCTTCAATATCATCACCTTTCTTATAAGCTTTAACTGCTTCTTCACCTGGCATATTCCAAGAGATATCTGAAAGATGAACTAAACCGTCAATACCACCATCTAAACCGATGAAGATACCGAAATCAGTGATAGATTTGATCTTACCGCTAACTTTATCACCTTTGTTGTGTGATTCAGCAAATTGTAACCATGGGTTTGGTTTACATTGTTTAAGACCTAGAGAAATACGACGACGTTCTTCATCAATTTCAAGTACTACAACTTCAACCACATCACCTAAGCTTACAACTTTAGATGGGTGGATGTTTTTGTTAGTCCAATCCATTTCAGAAACGTGTACTAAACCTTCAACACCAGTTTCGATTTCTACGAAACAACCGTAATCAGTTAAGTTAGTCACTTTACCAGTTACTTTAGTGCCTTCTGGGTAACGTTTAGCAATTGATACCCATGGATCTTCGCCTAATTGTTTTAAGCCAAGTGATACACGTGAACGGTCTTTATCAAATTTAAGAACTTTAACAAGTAATTCTTGACCCACTTCAACCACTTCACTTGGGTGTTTAACACGTTTCCACGCCATATCAGTGATATGAAGTAAACCATCAACCCCACCAAGATCAACGAATGCACCGTAATCAGTAAGATTTTTGATAATACCTTTAACTTCAGAACCTTCTTGTAGATTTTCAAGAAGTTGTTCTCTTTCTGCGCTATTTTCAGATTCGATTACCGCACGACGTGATACAACAACGTTGTTGCGTTTTTGATCTAATTTAATAACTTTTAATTCGATTTCTTTATTTTCGATATGAGAAGTATCGCGTAATGGGCGAACATCAACAAGCGAACCTGGAAGGAACGCACGCACGCCATTAAGATCAACCGTAAAGCCACCTTTAACTTTACCATTGATAACACCTAAAACTGTTGCAGCATCTTCAACTGCTTTTTCTAATGTCAGCCACGCTTCATGGCGTTTAGCTTTTTCACGAGATAGAATTGTTTCACCAAAGCCGTCTTCAATTGAGTCAAGTACAACGTCAACAACGTCGCCAACTTGAACTTCTAATTCGCCTTGGGCATTTTTAAACTGCTCTACTGGAATGGCGGATTCAGATTTTAAACCAGCATCAACTAAAACAACATCTTTGTCGATTGCAACGACAGTACCACGGATCATATTACCAGAACGAGTGTCTAGTTGATTTAAAGACTCTTCAAAGAGTTGAGCAAAAGATTCAGTCATATTTATATACTTAAGTTAAAATTAACGTCCACATCACTTCATGTTTTGTGGGGTTGTTTATGATACTCCACCTATATCCTTATAATGGAGCTATGTTCACACTGTAAGATCGTTTACAATGCAAGTTTTTCGTTTATATACGTAATAGATTGATTGAAAACATCTTGAATAGAAAGCGATGTAGTATCAATTATTAGTGCATCTATTGCCGGTTTTAATGGCGCAACAGCCCGATTACGATCACGCTGGTCACGCGCAGTGATTTCCTGCAAAATTTCGGCGAATTTAGCATGATTTTGCTTATCTTGCAACTGTTTCATCCTTCTTTCTGCTCTTGATTGAGCACTTGCATCAAGAAAAATTTTAACCGGGGCATCAGTAAAAACCACTGTACCCATATCTCGACCGTCGGCAACCAGACCCGGCGCCTGTCTAAAATCCCGTTGCCGCTGTAATAGAGCTTGTCTGACTTCCTCAATGGCTGCCACTTGCGAAGCGGCACCACCGGTTTGTTCAGTGCGAATCTCTTTTGATACATCAAGCCCATTTAAAAGCACTTTGACTTCATTACCCGTGCTGTCAAAGGTTAACGGTAATGTTAACGCTAGTTGAGCAAGTGAACGTTTGTCATCTAGTGCAATATTTTGTTTAAGTGCCGACAGCGCTAATACCCGATAAATCGCACCGGAATCTAACAGATGCCATTTGAAGTGATTGGCTAACGCTTGGCATAAGGTGCCCTTTCCAACACCACTTGGACCATCAACAGCGATAACAGGGATGATTTTATTCATATTAATATTCGCTCAATCGTTTAAATTGTTCAAAATAATCAGGGAATGTTTTCATTGTGCATTTTGGGTCTAAAATTGTCACAGGGGTATCGGATAACGCCACTAACGAAAAGCACATTGCCATACGATGATCATTATAAGTTTTAATTTCAGCATGCGTTAAAGATTTAGGCGGCACAATAGTGATATAATCATGACCTTCTTCAACTTCTGCCCCAACTTTACGTAGTTCGGTTGACATGGCAGATAAGCGATCAGTTTCTTTAACTCGCCAGTTATAAATATTGCGGATAGTGGTTGCCCCTTTGGCAAAAAGCGCTGTGGTAGCAATAGTCATTGCTGCATCGGGAATATGGTTCATATCCATATCAATACCATTAAGCTCATTACAACTACACTCAATATAATCATCCGCCCACGTCACTTTAGCGCCCATTTTTTCTAATACATGGGCAAATTGAGTATCGCCTTGTAGGCTCTTTTTACCAATACCGGTGACCCGCACCGTTCCGCCTTTTATTGCAGCGGCGGCGAGGAAGTAAGAAGCGGATGACGCATCACCTTCAACTAAATACTGACCGGGTGATTGATATGTTTGATTACCTTTGATAACAAATTTTTGATAGTTATTATTTGTTACTGTTACCCCAAAAATCGCCATCATTTTAATTGTAATATCAATGTAAGGTTTGGATACTAACTCGCCTTTAATGGTAATTTCAGTATCATTTGGCGCCAACGGTGCAGCCATTAATAACGCCGTTAAAAATTGACTGGAAACAGAGCCGTCAACTTCAATACTGCCGCCGCTAAAACCACCGTGGATATGCAGTGGTGGGTAGCCTTCATTTTCCAGATAATCAATTTTGGCGCCACCTTGACGTAGTGCATCAACCAGATGACCGATTGGACGCTCTTTCATACGTGGTTCGCCAGTGAGAATAATATTATTCTCCGCTAAACATAACGCCGCTGTAAGTGGGCGCATAGCTGTGCCGGCATTGCCTAAAAACAGCTCTAATGCTTCACCGGAATGCAATTTACCGCCAATGCCTTGAATATCACAAATCGTTCGGTCATGGGATAATTGAAAGTTAACCTTTAATGCCGATAACGCATCAAGCATATAACGTACATCATCACTATCAAGTAAGTTGGTTAAACGGGTGTTGCCTTTGCTCAAAGCAGATAGTAATAACGCACGATTTGATACGCTTTTAGAACCGGGCAGATTGATCGTGCCACTGAATTTTTTTATGGGCTGTAATGTTAAAGATAACATAATGACTCTCTTAAATATCTTGGATAATTCTTTAAAATTTTTCTAAGGTCGCTTTCAATAGATCGATAGCCTGTTGATCTTTAGCGCTATCTTGCCACAACTTATCAAATAATAAACGATAACGTTTAATTGCATCATAAGATGAAGTAATGGAAGCAATACCAGTTGTCACATTTGGCAATTCACCTAACCGAAACGGGCTTATCGCCAGCGATATCGGATTATCGTTTTGATAAAAGATTTGAAAGGTGATCGACGGTATAGCATGCTGCGTAATAGCAATAGTTGGCGCATAAGATTGCTGTTCTAGTAAAGCAATGAGATGATAAACTTCTTCACGAGCTAATAACATCCTTTCTGACTTTCTACCCGGCGAAAGATTTAAATTGCCAACCAAACCAATATGTAAAAATCGTTCCACATTGCGTAAGCTAATTAAATTAATTACCTTCGGTACAGATTGATAAAACTGAGTTTTACGATCTTTTAGTATCGATAATGTGGTGGCATATTTTTGCAAATCAAGGGTTTGACTTGATTCGCCTAACATCATAGTTAAATGAGAAAGATAGTTTGGCGACGTCAATAAAAATGAGAAAGGATCAAAATGGGAGTAAATATGGGTTGATTGCTCTTCTAACTGGCGCATCCGTTCGAAAAAACCTTCGCCACTGGAGTAATACTCAGTATCTATCCCCAGTAAACTTGCTAAAGAAGTCTGTAATAAATTGGCCAGACGCTCTAAGGTTTCGATCTTAACAATTTCACCTTTTTCAAGCCGATATACCGCCGCTCTTGATATTCTGAGACTTTCAGCCACATCTTCAGCACGAAGAGAGGCGGCAATACGATAAGCTCGTAGACGCTGCCCAATAGCACAATAATCAATCGATCCAGTAATCATATTTCACTCAAACTATTTGAATTTTGGCAGTGTATCACAAGGTGATAACATTGCCAATTTTAAGCGAAGATGTTTCAGATTTTATCTGCGTTTGGGCTGATTACTCCATTAAGGCTTTTTGTAGTGCTGCGGCATTTTCATATTCAGTAAATTCCTTAATCGCAACTTTAGGTTTAGCTGCATCGTTACTGTTACCCAGTACTTGTGAGGCTAACACAAAGCCATTTGGTTCAATAATCGAATGTCGATAAAAATCGATTAAATCTTGCTGAGTCACCTTTTTCAATAGCTCAATTCTTTTATTTCTAGAATCGAAGGTAAATCGGGAGTTTCGATAATCTGATGAATAAAGATTAAGCTCTTCTTCCAGTGTTTGCGGTGGCATAGTCAGTTCATCGAGCACCGCTTTTTTGTATTGCTCGATATCCTGCGTTGTTAAGGCTTCTAACTTACTTAACATAGTCGGATATAACGCTTGATAACGTTTAAGCAAATAAGCGGTATCATACTGATTGCTTTGTACAATAAAACCTAATCCTAACGAATCGCCTACATAGACCGGAACGGCAAAAACCGCATAACCGAGTTGCTCATTAGTTCGTAACTGGTCATAAAACCATGGGGCAATAATTTTCGAGAGTGTATAACTTAAAATGCCGCTATTAATGCGATCATAACCCGCAGGAATATAACTCATTAATAAAGCATTATCAGAGCTTTTCGCTTGCTGAGTGATTTGCGCAAGTAATGGCTTTTTAATGACCAAATTGCTAAACGGCGTAAATTCGACATCTCCCGCTAAATCTTTTTGAATGGAATGATAAAGATCAAGTGAGTCTTGATTAGACAAATTGCCTAAACTGAGCATATAGAGCACTGAACGAGTCATCAACATATCACGGTAAGCGATAATGTCCTCGCGAGTGATATTTTGCGTGATTTGGCGCTGTTCACTACGCTCAATATAATGTGGCAAATCCGATAGCCCATTTAATGGTTCAACCGCTAATCTTAAACTTCTGACGTGATCTAATTTATCTAACTTTTCAAGATACCATGATTTAGCTAACGCTAGGCTCTGATCATCAATGGTCACATTTCGATATCGATTAACAATGGTGGTCACCATTTCGGGTAAGTGCTGACTAAAACCGCTGGCTTTAATTAACAAACCGTTATCATAATCGGTTGATAATGACATGCCCGCCACACTGGCTTGAAATTGCAACTGATCCAAATCACGACCGACAATATAATCTAACAGATCAAAAGCGACATCCGATTTAGCATCGCTAAATGCCTGATTGTTACGTAATGAAAGCAAAATAGCCGCTTTAGGCTCGTTGGCAAAATATTTGCTGGCAAAATGGATAAAGTTACCACGTTTGCTAAATTCAGCCGGTAGTACTTGAGCGCTATTATTTTCAGAAATTGAGAAATCGTCCGGAATATAAGTATTTAATGCTGGTAAACTAAACGTATAGTGCGCACCTAAAGTTGCCCATTGTGATTTTTGCTCATCGGTAATATTTTTAATCTTATAAGGCGCATCTAAAAAATAGGCCGTTTTATCGGTAGATTGATTCGGTGAAATCACCCAAAGTCTTAAGTTATCCGGCGTTAAAGTCTGTAATCGTTGCGCAATAGCAGATTTATCAAATCGCTCAGCGATATAATCCGAATTTAACACGTGCGCTGTCGGATAGACCAGCATTTGATCCGATAGCCATTCCACATAAGACATATCACGTTCAATTGTTTGATATTTAAACTGCAATGCTAAAACTTTTTTCAGTTCATCATAATAGACCTGCGAAATTCCCTCTTTTTGGATTAAGTGCAAATAGTTAAAAATCGCGCCGATGACTTCATCTTTTTGTAAAAGACCTTCATCGGTCAAACTGACATTGATACTAAAAATACCACTATTACCAAATCGGGTAGGATCAAAAGAGGTATTGATACCTTCAATCAAGCCCTGTTTTTGTAACTGGGCAGAAAGGGTATTTGGGCTACTATTACTGACTAAATAGGCGATATACTCATCACTTTTATCAGCAAATTCGGCCAAATTGTTTTCCATAGGAAACTGTAACAGCAGCAATTTTTTCGGTTGTGCCGGCACCATGTCAATCTGTTTACTTACGCTATCAGATGTCATAGCCGATACATCAACTCGTGGGGCGATAATATTTTTATTGGGAATACGACCAAAGGTCTCTTTGGCTATCTTAGATAATTGGCTCATATCTTGGCTACTGTAGATGATGCCGACCATAATATTTGCCGAATAGTAATTATCATGAAAGCCAACTAATGCAGTTTGCAATTTACTGTTGCCTTTATCACTTAATGTTTCTAAATTTCCGCCAGAAAATTGCGCAGACGGATGAAGAGGATTAATGGTTTCTGCATTCACCTGCTCTATTCTAAATCCGTCGTTCGAACGCCCCATTGTCATTTCCGCATTGACGGCGTTTCGCTCTTTATCGGCAAATTTAGGATCTAAGTTTGGCTCAGCAATGGCGTCAGCCAAATAGTCTAAGGCTTTATCAAACGCACTATTTTCAACCTCAAAATAAAATGCAGTGCGGTTTGCTGTTGTGCTGGCATTGTATTTACCGGCATGGCGATTTAAGAATTCAGAAAAACTCGCCGGCTGTGGGTATTTTTTTGAGCCCATTAATACCATATGTTCGGTATAATGCGCTAGACCTTGTTGATCCTTCGGATCTTGCAATGAGCCAACCGGCAATGCTAAAGAACCCAGCGATTTTACCGCTTTAGGATCGGAAACGAGCAATACTCGCATTTTATTATCAAGTTCAATAACTTGATATTGGCGATCATCGCGTTCACTTTGTTGTACTTTTTCGTATGATATTGATTTTGTCATATTTTTATCTACAGCAAAGGCGGTATTAAAACTCATAACGCTTAATACCGTAATAACTATCAGGTTAAATTTCATCTTATCCATACCCGTTTTTATCCAAAAAAACCATTATATGTCGAACTTATTAAATAAAGCTAAAAGAAAATACCTATACATAAAGTTATAGCAACTTATGTGGAACGTATTGATAACTATTTGATGATTTTTTAATTTGCTTTAGATGCTGACAGGTAACAAACTGATTAAAGTCAATCAAATCATCATTTAAGGAAGGTAAAAACGTAATGAGTGTATCACAGATAACCAATAATACAAATTAACTAAAACAATATAATAAAAAAAGAGCTGAACAGATCAGCTCTCATTTGGAAGTAGTGTGTAAGTTACTGGTTTAAGCGTAAATTAATGTTCACGAGTTTTTCTAAATTCAATATCCGGATAACGCTCTTGAGTCAGATTTAAATTGACCATACTTGGCGCAATATATGACAAGTTGTCGCCACCGTCTAATGCCAGATTTTGTTCACATTTACGCTTGAACTCTTCTAATTTCTTCGCATCGGCGCACTCAACCCAACGAGCGGTGGTGACATTCACTGGCTCATAAATGGCTTCAACGTTATATTCTGATTTTAAGCGAGCAACCACCACATCAAATTGCAGTACCCCAACTGCGCCAACAATTAAATCGTTATTAGCAATTGGACGGAAAACCTGCACCGCACCTTCTTCAGATAATTGCACTAGCCCTTTTAATAACTGTTTCTGTTTTAATGGATCTTTTAAGCGGATACGGCGAAATAGTTCCGGAGCAAAATTAGGAATACCGGTAAATTTAAGATCTTCCCCTTGAGTAAACGTGTCACCGATTTGAATGGTACCATGATTGTGTAAACCAATAATATCACCGGCATAAGCTTGCTCAACATGATCACGATCGCCGGCCATAAACGTTAATGCATCAGAGATATTGACATCTTTAGCAATACGAACATGACGTAGTTTCATGCCCTTTTCATATTTACCCGACACAATGCGCATAAATGCTACCCGATCACGATGTTTAGGATCCATATTCGCTTGAATCTTAAACACAAAACCGGTAAATTTTTCCTCGCTTGCTTTGACTTCACGTTTATCCGTTTGCCGAGGTTGTGGCGCCGGTGCCCAAGCAGTTAAACCGTCGAGCATATGATCAACGCCAAAATTACCTAATGCGGTACCAAAGAAGACCGGAGTTAAATCGCCGGATAAAAACGCCTCTAAATCGAACTCATTTGATGCACCTTGCACCAGTTCAAGTTCATCCCGCAATTGCTGAGCTAAATCCTCGCCAACCGCTGAATCTAGCTCAGGATTAGCTAATCCTTTGATTATGCGTACTTCTTGAATAGTGTGACCTTGACCGGATTGGTAAAGATAGGTTTCATCTTTCGCTAAATGATAGACACCTTTAAATAATTTACCACAACCTATCGGCCAGGTAATCGGAGCACACATAATGTTGAGTTCACTTTCAACCTCATCGAGCAGTTCCATAGGATCACGAATATCACGGTCAAGTTTATTCATAAAAGTGAGAATCGGTGTATTACGTAATCGGGTCACTTCCATAAGTTTACGGGTACGATCCTCAACCCCTTTTGCCGCATCAATTACCATTAAACAGCTATCAACAGCGGTTAAGGTTCGATAAGTATCTTCAGAAAAGTCTTCGTGTCCAGGGGTATCAAGTAAATTGACTAAACAGTCATTATAGGGAAATTGCATTACTGAAGTTGTAATTGAAATCCCACGCTGTTTTTCCATTTCCATCCAATCAGATTTAGCATGCTGCGCATTAGCACCTCGACCTTTTACCGTTCCGGCAGTTTGGATAGCGTGACCGAATAACAACACCTTTTCCGTAATGGTGGTTTTACCCGCATCCGGGTGAGAGATGATCGCAAATGTGCGACGAGTATTTACTTGATCTAAATAAGCTTGTTCTGTCATAAAGTTTACTGTGTCAACCAACAAAAAATAATCGGCTATTTTAACAGGTATCGCTATACATTGCTATTTAAGTTGTTTATCTTATTTGCCTTATTACGCTATCTATGCATAATAATTGCATTACAAGAAAATCATCCATTAGCATCACTGTGTTGACAAGATGTTTCAGATTTACCTAACGTTTTAGTATAAAACGGAATAAACAATGAATATTCGTGACTTAAAGTTATACTTACATTTATGTGAAACTTGCCATTTTGGTATGACCGCTGACGCTATGCACGTTAGCCCTTCGACCTTATCCAGACAGATTCAACGGTTGGAAGAGCACTTTGGTCATCCGCTGTTTATTCGTGATAACCGTCAAGTACAAATTACCGCTGAGGGTGAAAAAGTTAAACGTTATGCTCAGCAAATGATTAACTTACATCAGCAACTTAGACTTGAATTAGATCAAAGTAAACATCAGCTAGTGGGTGAACTGACACTTTTTTGCTCAGTCACCGCCGCCTATAGCCATTTACCCGAAATCCTCGATAGATTTCGTATTAACTACCCTTTAGTGGAAATTAAATTATCAACCGGTGATGCGGCGGATGCAGTTGAAAAAATACAATCCAACCAAGCTGATTTAGCCATTGCCGGTAAACCAAAACAACTACCGTCCGGAGTTGAATTTTTAAAATTTGGTGAAATAGACATGGTGCTACTTATCCCGAAACTCAATAGTTCATTTAGCGATAAGCTTCATCAAAAAGTCCCCGACTGGCATCACATTCCGTTTATTTTACCGGAACATGGGCCCAGTCGGCACCGCATTGACTTATGGTTTAAACAGCAAAAAATTACCAGCCCCAAAATCTATGCGACTGTCTCAGGCCATGAAGCCATTGTCTCTATGGTCGCGTTAGGTTGTGGCGTGGCACTGTTACCGAAAGTGGTTATGGATAATAGCCCGGAAAGAGTCAGAGAACGAATCATCGAATGGTCAACCAATTTAATGGAACCTTTTGATATAGGCATCTGTGTGCAAAAAAGGCGGTTATCTGAAAAGATTATTGCAGCCTTTTGGGCACTTTGTAACTTAAATTTACCACAAAATCAGTAAAATATTGTGTATAATTAATAGATTGAATCCCTTAATAGATGTAAAAAGGATAGGATATAATAGTAATGAACTTACCAATAAAAAAGATAAAAACAAAAACGATTGCATCATTAATATTTTTCTCATTTGTTGCCAATCCCGTTCTTGCCGACACTGAATCAAATTACCATAGAGATTTTAGCCATAAAAATATTCCGGGAAATCCAATTCCAGGCGGTCTGACCATTAACAGTGTAAATTACTATGACGGTGACAGTGATGACTTAGTCACAGGCGGAATTGGCTTTACTGCATTAACGCAATCTTATAATGCCCCAACCTTTGCCGATCCAACTAATCCAACCACCCAAGAGCTGAGACAAGCGAAACTCAATCGATTTATTGATGCTAAAACTGCAGAAGGCTCGCTATTTGGTTTCCAACGTGAAAAATTAACGCCACTATTTGACGGTAAAATCGCCGGAAGTGAAATATTAGCGACCTATCATGTCAATGAAAGAGTTGGCATGTTATTACAAATTCCGCTGGATTTTGATAAAAACAATCCATGTATCGTTGCAGTGCCCGCCACCGACTCAGACGGGCTATATAATGCCAAAGATGTGCAAATCCGTGGGCTTTGGGGATTACGCCATAACTGTGCAGTTGTCTATAACGATAAAGGATTAGGTAATGGTGTTTATGATATTACCACCGGACAAGGCTTTACAGTGGACGGTAAAACCGATAAAGACAATATCTTATTTCAACCCCAAATTAGTAATCATGAAAGTTATATTAAAAACTATCCAAATCGTTACGCAATAAAACAACTTCACTCCAAAATGAACCCGGAACAGCGTTGGGGTGAATATGTTATCAAATCGATTGAATTTGCATTTTATGAACTCAATAATTTATACCCGAGTAAGAAATGGATCTCATTTCATAAAGATAACACCATTGTTTTAGTTTATGCTGCCGGTGACGGAGCGGGCGCCGCATTAAAAGCCGGCGAATTAGATCGCAATAATATTATTAATGGGATTGTCGCTGTCAATCCTCAAATACAACCGTCAATTGATAACAACCAATTAATTATTCAAAAAGGAAATAAAACCAAATCGCTGATGCCAAAATCCTTGATCGACTATAGCACACAAGCAGCGCTATATATTCCTTGTGCCATATCCGCTATCAAACCAAGTAAATTCGATGATAATGTACCTTATGCATCAAAATACCTCTATTCGCTTAATCGCTGTGAAGCATTAAAAAAAGCCGGTTTACTTAAACAAGGCACGCCGGAAGAAGCGTTGAAACAGCTTGAGCCATACGGATTTACAGCAGATTTAAACTACCAGCTACCCTATTTTTACTATACCGAATCAATCGGCTTTCCTTATCAATATATCAGCGCCTATGGTCGATATGATGTGACTGAAAACATGTGCGATTATTCGGTCGCAAGTACCCAACAAAGCCCAATCATGTATCAAGGCAAAGTTGAAGCGTTACAAGCAATCCCATTTGAACAAATATGGGGTCTGTCCAATGGACACTTGCCGGTTTGGAATGGAGATGATGCCACTATTTTAGATCTGGTAGAAAACAAAGATCTCTTATCACCTCGTCGTGAGTTTTATTCCCAAACAGAGACCCAAGGAAAAATTGATTATGGTACCAAAGGAGCAATTTGCTTACGGGAAAAAATAAACGATCCAAGAGTCATCAATGGGCATAAGCAAGTGTTAGCTACGGGTGATTTACGCAATAAAAAAACGATTATTGTGCATGGTGCCAATAATGTTAAACAGTTACCAAATGACACCTCACGTGCATATGTGGCTTTAAATAGTAAGATTGAAGGACCGGCATCACAACTGCGTTATATTGAAGTTGAAAACGCCGGTTATTTAGACGGTACCGCACCATTTGATAATACATTGCTTGCGATAGATTACTATGGTGAAGATGCCATGGAGTGGTTATGGTCTAACGTGACCTCAGACAATAAAACAGCTTTGCCGGAAAACCAATTAGTTCGAGCCAAAGCCCGAGGGGGTAATTCTGGCCATGCGCCACAAGCCACATCCAAAAATCTAGTCCCTATTTTACAAACGCCGGACTCAAAAGATTTGATCAAAATAGAAAACGGGAAGATAACACTTCCAAATTAAGCGACCATGACATCACGCTTTGCTATCGGTTTTACTCAGCTTTATTGAGCTTAGACCGATAGCATTAAATTTAACTGACTGACAATAGCTTAACATGGTCACACATTTTCGGATAAAGCTGAAAAAATAGCGAGGCTAATGCATCATAGTGTTGACCAATATCGATAATGGTGTCTTGCAGACTTGCTAATTTTGGTCTTCTTGACGCCATGCCAGTTAATACCTGCGCAACAAAATCGAGCGACGCATAATTTACCAACCACTCCCCTCGCCACATTGCATGCATAAAATGTTGATATTCACTAGGATAGGCACTGATAGAGGGTTGTATCTGCTGTTTAGCATATTGATTAAACTCCGACACACTGATACTAAGCCCATATTTTGCCCAATATTTTGATAAAAAATGGTCCCAGACAATATCCAGAGCAATTGGCGCTACACGCCGATGCGGCGAGCAAAAGAGTTGTTTGGCTTGTTGCACTTCCGGCAAGCTATCAATCAGGCTATCAATTTTTCGATGCAGAATAATGCCGTCAGCAATCGTTTTAGGATACGCCAAATAGGGATCACCTTTGACAAAATCGGCAACGGTATTACCAATTAACGAACTATTAGCCAAGGTGGCTAAATGTAAGTGGGCTAAAATATTCATTACGTAAATGACGGATTAATCACGATGTTTAAACTCCCCTTCCGCATAACCTTCTCGCCAATAGCTGATAATATGTATCGCATCCGGTGATAAATCACGATATATATCTTTAAGCGTTTGCCGCATAAGCCGAGCTAAATTGCACTCCATGCCCCCCCAAAAAAACAGATCAGAACTATTGGGGATATTAGCACCTTTTATCGCTTCGATAAACTCATCGGGTTGATGAGAATTAGCCACCAACCAAGTGACTTTAAAATCAGCGCTGAAAGACAAGGGCAAAATATCACTTTTATCATTCACCGCTAAAAAAGCCTGCACTTTCGCTTGAGCGGGTAAATTTTCCAATGTGTAGCTAATAGCTGGCACGGCTGACACATCACCAATTAAAACTAAATTTTGTTGATGATAAGCAAGTTTACTTGCTGCACCAACAAGACCAATCTGATCCCCCGCTTTAGCCTGCTGAGCCCAAACCGATGCCAGCCCGGTTGGGTGAATGACAAAGTCGATCACTAATTGGTTAGTGACAGCATCATAATGGCGGATACTATAGCTACGGGCAAGTTTACGGATCTTATCGTTAACAACAATCTTATTATTTTCATCTAGCTTAGGAAAAGTAATCTCACCTGTTGTCGGTTCGGCAAATAGCAATTTGACATGCGGGCAAATCCATAAAGGGTCCACTCCCAGCGGTTTTTCACAACGAAAATGGAGTCGTAAATAACTTTTTGATAGCTGTTCAACCTTCAATACCGTTAAAAGCGCATTGACGATAGTCCTTGTAGAAGATTTTGGCATAACGGGCATTCCTTATTTTCAGTTAATCAACTTGATTTAACTATCATACCCCAAATTCATTCGATAAGATGCTATCTTTTTAATCGGAAAATTAGATAAGCCCATTTAACGCTGTAAGCAGTTAAATAGGCTATATCTCATGATAAACATCAATAAGTTAAGGCGCCAAAAGCTTTACACCAATCCTGATCAAATTTGGCGATAGCCGCATCAACAGCGGGATCGGAAATAAACAGCTCAGCGACATCGACCGGCAAAGTAACGCCTTGACAGCCGGCTAACAGACAATCTAACGCCTGTCTTGGTGTTCGGAAACTGGCCGCCAAAACGATTGACTCCGGGCAATGCAAATCCAGCAGTTTTTGCAGTTCCTGCACGGTATCTTTGCTGTTTCCGCCCTGTGCATCGATTCGGTTAACGTAAGGAGCAATATATTTTGCCCCAGCTAATGCCGCCAAAAAGCCCTGCCCGGCGCCGTAAACAGCCGTGCCTAATGTTGCAATTCCTTGCTCGCTTAACGCCTTAATCGCTTTTAAACCTTCGGCATTGACCGGAATTTTTGTCACAATATTAGGCACCACTTTTCTGAGCTGCTCTGCTTCTTTTATCATTGCTTTAGCATCACTTGAAAGTACTTGAGCAAACAGCACTTTATCGGTGCCTAACAGATCTTGTAGCTCAGTTAACAGCTCAAAAATTGGCTTACCTGATTTTGCTACAATGCTGGGATTGGTGGTTACCCCTTTTATCGGTAAAATTGCGGCTAAACGTTTAATCGCATCAACATCTGCGGTATCTAAATATAATTCCATGCGTCACTCCTAATTACTATTTTTCTCATTAGTCAATGGATAGTGAGCATGGTAAAAAATAGTGAACTGTTAGCCTAGATGACAATGTTGATCTTTACTGGATTTTTGTACGCTCAATGAAAAATTGCGATCTAGATCACACAATAAATTAAACGGTAAAATAGCGCCAATGAAAATCGTTTTTTATCGTTTTTAATCAAGATAACAAAATTATATAATTGTCATTATTCATTGCTTGATTCATTTACGGTTTAGCCATATGAAGAAAGATATCAATCAAATATTAGCTGATTATGTCAATTGCGCACAGCAAATCAAACATCGCTACTTTGCCAATAAAGCGCAAGCGAAACCTTTACACGCTTACCAAACCGAAGTGCCGAAAATTGAGATCGTATTAGCGGGCAAACTTTTGATACAGTGGGCAGATAATGACGGCAATAGAATTGAAAAAACCTTATCGACTGACGATCTGCTCTATATTACCGCACATAGTTGGTATAAACCGTTAAAGACCAGTGCCTGCACCAGCTTAAGTATTTTGTATGATAAACAACAAATTTGCTTGAGTTTAACCCGTTGGGACGGCAGCAATGCAGAGCCTTATAGCCAAATTACTCTGCCCAGACGAGGCCCCCGCATCGGCACTTTTATCCTGCAATCACTGGCAGAGCTAACCTGGCATAATCAACCGTCTGTACAAAATCAAACCGCCTATTTTCTGATTCAAAGCTTACTGAGCGATACATTAGATTTACTCAATGCCGATGTAAAAACTAGCTCCAAAACAACCAGCTTATTTCAGGCGATTCGAAGCTATATTGATAGCCATTTTCGCGAAGATATCAGCCGTGATGTGCTGGCAAATTTATTTTATATTTCGCCCAACTATCTATCTCACTTATTTCAACGGGAAGGAAAAATGGGATTGAATGAATATCTTAACTATATTCGATTAGAATATGCTAAATCGCTGCTTAAAGAGTATGATCTCAATATCAAAGAGGTCGCTTTAGCATCGGGATTTAAAGACAGTAACTATTTTTGCCGAATTTTCCGAAAACAGACCGAACGCTCACCAACCGAATACCGACGCCAATATCACAGCAAATTATTGCAAAAATAGTTGTCTTTTCACTTCGCTATTTTTGCTACGTTCGTCGGTATCCTACTAAATAGTTAAGCTGTGTTTTACCTTGTTGGTATTGACGCTTATCACAATTGTTCAGCAACCAATCGAAGCAATGTAATTGCTTGAATTAAGCTAGCAAAGGTGAAAGCAGTTTAAGCAATCAAATAAGAAAATTAAAATTGCTGTTGGTAATTCTTGTCAAGAAGTTTCAGAAAATACCCACGTTTTAGCAAAATACCCGCCAACCTAAGCTAACAACTTGTTTGAATTAAACTAACAATGGCGAAAGCAGTTTAGGCAATCAAGCAAGAAAATTAACTTGTTGCTGATAAATCTTGTCAAGAAGCTTCAGAAAATACCTACGTTTTAGCAAAAATGAAAGCAGTTTAAGCAATCATGCAAGAAACCTTAAATTGCCGTTGTTAAATCTCGCCAAGAAGTTTCAGATAATACCCTCGTTTTAGCAAAAAGAATACTTACCAACCTAGCAAATAACTTGTTTGAATTAAGCCAGCAAAAGCAAAAGCAGTTTAAGCAATCAAGCAAGAAAATTAAAATTGCTGTTGGTAATTCTTGTCAAGAAGTTTCAGAAAATATAGGCGTTTCAGTATAAAGAATACTTAACAGCCTAAGCAAACAATTTGCTTGAAGTAAGCTAGCAAAGATGAAAGTAGTTTAAGCAATCAAGCAAGAAACTTTAAATTGTCGTTGATAAATCTTGTCAAGAAGTTTCAGAAAATACCCACGTTTTAGCAAAAAGGATACCCGCCAACCTAGCAAATAACTTGTTTGAATTAAGCCAGCAAAAGCGAAAGCTGTTCAAGCAATCAAACAAGAAACTTTAAATTGTCGTTGATAAATCTTGTCAAGATGTTTCAGAAAATATAGATGTTTTAGTATAAAAATAGTGTTTTATGCTGTGAAGCCAATTAAAAGTAATAAATTACATCATGCCTGTATGATTAAATACTTAAACCACTGATAGCCGATTGGCACAATGATAAACAGGTTATATCGATTTTAATGGTGAGTGATTAAACAGCTCACAAGTTTACCTATCATTTGATCAACCGGCTCTTTTAGCTCACTGATAACTATTCGATAAATCAATTCGGATTTGTTATAATTTTGCCCTTTTAAGCCAATTGACAATGCCATGAAAAAGCCTATTTACCGCTCCTTGTTACCAATTATGTTATTACTGTTTATGCCATTTGATCTTTATGCGGCACAATTTAATGGCGATAGTTTGTCGTTATTTTGGGGCGTGCCGTTTATTGGTATTTTGTTGTCGATTGCTTTAATGCCACTTTTTTTACCGCAATTATGGCATCACCATTATGGTAAAATTATTTGCGGTTGGACGTTGCTATTTTTAGTTTCCGCACTGTTTTCATTCGGCCTTCAATCAACGATTTACTTAACCGCCCATGCCATATTAGAAGAGTATATTCCGTTTATTTTGTTACTGCTGGCACTGTTTACCGTGTCCGGTGGTATCTTAGTTAAAAGCCCGATGAAAAGTACCCCTAAATTCAATGTTGGCTTATTGGCGCTGGGCACTTTGCTAGCGTCGATCATGGGCACAACTGGGGCGGCTATGTTAATGATCCGTCCTTTAATTCGAGCCAATCGAGAACGCCAATATACCGTTCATACCGTTATCTTTTTTATCTTTCTTGTGGCAAATATTGGCGGCGGATTAACGCCATTAGGCGATCCGCCGTTGTTCATTGGTTTTTTAAAAGGTGTAAGCTTTAGTTGGACAGTTAAACATATGTTACTGCCGGTATGGCTAACTACAGCAATATTATTAGCGATTTATTATATGATTGATCGCCACTATTTTTGCCGGCAGTATGGCAAATTAGCAACGACGATGACCGCTAAAAGCAAAGAGCCAACGAAAGTTTATGGCATAAAAAATTTGCTGTTATTAGTGGCGATTATTGCTAATGTATTGGTTTCGGGCATCTGGCAATCGTCTATCAGTTTTACAATTTTAGGTGCCCATATCACACTGTCCAACTTAATACGGGATCTATTCTTTATTCTTATTACCCTTATTTCAATCCGCATCACGCCAAAGCAGGTGCGAGCGGGTAATGAGTTTAATTGGGATCCACTGATTGAAGTGGCAAAATTATTTATCGGCATTTTTATCACTATCGTTCCGATGCTGGCTATTTTACGGGCAGGCAATAACGGCGCTTTAGCTTCACTGGTTTCGCTGGTCAATACGTCACAAGGCGAGCCAATAAATGGAATGTATTTTTGGTTTACTGGGTTGCTTTCCGGCTTTTTAGATAATGCGCCGACTTATTTGGTCTTTTTCAACCTAGCCGGCGGCGATGCACCAATGTTAATGACCACGCTGACAAACACGCTGTTAGCCATATCAATGGGATCAGTATTTATGGGCGCACTGAGCTATATTGGTAATGCCCCTAATTTTATGGTGAAAAACATTGCCAGCCAAAACAACATCGCCATGCCCGGCTTTTTCGGTTATATGAAGTGGTCAGTGGCGATTTTAATACCAGTGTTTATCGTTAATCATCTGATATTTTTTTAATCAATCGGCATAATGGGTTAGTTTACGGCTATCACAGTTAAGCTAATCCATAGTTACTTGTTGGTGGGATCGAAATGTTAAATCCATAGGCAGCACGATCCTTTTCCGGTTTGCTTTGAATAAGCCCTTAAAACCAATCGTATGCTGCAAATTAAAGCATAAAGCAAGGCCGGTTTGATTATGACCTTGCTGTGTGAATTAATTGGTTAATTTAGTGAGATTTACTTAGAATAGATATTTAAATCGCAATCTTGCACCATAGCGATTATCGCTATCACCGCCTTGCTTTTTATCCCGATCAAGATGTGACCAATAAGTCCCTAGATAAAGATTAAAATTATCCATTTCCATCACATTTGGGATTAAATAAGAGGCGTTGATAGTATGTATTTTATATTTGCCTTTGGTCGATATCCCACTTTTATCTTTATAGTTAGGATTAAACGTTTTAATATCATTCGCGGCAAAAATATAACCCAGACCAATGTTATTCCAAACACCATTTAAGCCTGCGGTAAAATCTTTTTCTTGCTCAGCATCTAAATATGCCAAGCTGGAATTAATCAATAAGCCTTGCGCCGATTGATTAAAATCACCTTCACTGTTCCAGCTAAATGTTAAGCCATAGCCAGTACGTTTAGATTGATCTAACCATTTATCTTTAACTTCATCATAATAACGGTAAGCATTGCTCACAACATTATGCTCAACCGCCGCTGCTGCTGAAATGGTACCATTGTTGTAAGCGATAACCGGTCGTAAATAGACGACGTTTTTTTCTTTACGTAGTTTATAGCCATGGTAGGTACTATCGTTAAACAGCGTTGTACCGTCTTTTACCATTGAATTGATTTGAAAATTGAAATCGCCAAATTGTTTGGCTAACTCTAAAGCACCGCCGGTACTACTGCGCCCTCGTCCCTCTTTCATCATATAGATATAGCCAAATCCATCGCTATAGAGATCATTGGCGGTATTGCCCGAATATTCAATAAACGTATCTTGCCCTAATGGGAACATATCATAAGCTTCAAAGCGTCCGACTTTGATCTGCCAATCTTGTTTATGCCCAAAGAAGAAGCTTGCATCATCTAAATTCACTTTGCCACTTAAGTCAGCCAGTGGCTGAACGGAAAATCCGGCATAAGCATTATTTGCCAGCTCTCGTTTACCGTCTAAACCAATTAAGATTCGACCATTAATATCCCAACGATCGCCGTCTTTCGCATCAAAATCCTTTTTTGCCGTTGTTTTAAGCGAAGTTAATTGATGTTTTTTACTTGCCGCATCAATATTAAACTCAACATCACCATATAATTTTAGTGTGCCTTGCTCTGTCTGCCATTCGATTGCTGCTAAAGTTGATGCGGAATATAAACAACAGACGCCTACCATTATTTTTAACTTCATAGACCTTTCCTTATAGATTACTAAATAACATGTCCAACTATGATTTATCTGCATTAATTTGTCGTCTTGCTTCAAGCTCGTTACAAATTGAGGCATAAATATCATCGAGTTTGTAAAACCTACCGATCCAAAACATTGAGGCGATAATTAAAATTGCCGGGAGGTAGAGATAGCAAAGTTTGATCGCAAACAGTGCGCTTGGGGTTTGTACGGCATTGGCGGTATAGCCACCGGATGAAAGCAAAAAGCCGGTGATAGCGCCAGCACCCGCCATGGCGACTTTGCCTAAAAACCCGTTAATCGAGGTTAAAATGCCCGCAGTGTTAATACCGGTTTTCCATACACCATAATCAACCGGATCAGCTTGCATTGAAAAATAGATTGCTGTTCGTTGTCCGGCGCCAATGGATAACACTACCGCACCGACAATCAAACCGATTTGATTCACATCAAACACAATCATTATGCCCATACCGATAAGGTTGATTGTGCTGGAAAACAGATAGATATGACGTTTTTTCATATAGCTTGCTAACAGAGGGACGGTCAAGGTTCCGATTAATGGCACAAAGGTCGAAATACCGGCAATGACAGCAGTTAACTCCGGATTTTGCACATAATAGTTAAAATAGTAAACTAATGCGCCCATTTGCAAAAAGAATGCTCCCCACATCAAAAAGATGTTAAAGGCAAAAATCTTCCATGGTGTATTGTCCTTTAAACCCTGCCAAGCTCGAGCTAGCGTCATGCGCTCTTGTTTTATGGTGATCTTCTCTTCTACGTTTTTAAAACTAACAATTAAAAAGAAAGTGGCAATCACACCAAAGATAATGGCAGTATATAAAAAGCCCTGATTTTGATTACCCTGTCCTAAGCTTTTCACTAATGGAAGTGTCGCCACAGCGACAATGGTTGAGCCTAGTGATCCGAGCAGAATTCTTACTGATGAAAGAGTTGTACGTTCTAATGAATCAGCCGTTAAAAATGGCAACATCGCACAAAAAGGAATATTCACAACCGTATAGATAAATGACAGGCACAAATAGGTAATAAAGGCATAAATAAGCTTACCGGTTGTACCAAAATCCGGCACGTAAAAAGCCAATATACATAATAGTCCAAACGGCACGGCACCAATAAGAAGCCATGGACGGCAACGCCCCCAACGGGTTGAGGTGTTATCAATAACCAGCCCCATTAAGACATCGGCTACCCCGTCAACCAGACGAGTAACTAAGAACATAATACCGACATAGTAAGCAGGTAGCTCCATGACATCGGTATAGAAAAACATTAAATAGAGCGATATTAATTGCCAGACTAAATTACAAGAGAGATCGGCAATTCCGTAGCCTATACGTTGTCGCCATAATTTAAATACTGAACTGACCATGTTTGAATCCTTTTATCGATTTAAAGAGAATACTGACGAATAAACCATGCCGGTGTACAACTCCATGCGTGGCAATAACTGTTGATGATTTTGCTACCATAAGGCGAATAGCTTGGATTTTGTGGATCAAAGAGCTCCCAAAATGTATCTGCGCCATAATCAACCATTTTTCCCCAATAGGCTTTGATCTCATCGATTGCTTGCTGTTGCATGCCGGTTTTGAAAAGGGCAGCGATAAAGTGATGACGCAGATATGGGGTATTCATATTAATTGCAGGAGGAGAATTGAGCAGATTGCGCATCAGTGTTTGTTGCTGTGGTAAATCATCAACCTCAGCTAAAATCATCCAAATTTGCGTTGCATAGCTCACTTGACGATCGGCACCGCTGACGTAAAAACCCGATTTATCATCCCATAATGTTCTTGCCGCCTGCTTTAAGTGATCGAGCGTTTGTTGTAGGCTTGCGGTTATCGCCGGTTGTAACTGTTGAGCCAACCGCAGGGCTTTATCAACACAGTAAATTAACACCCCTTGTGAAGCCCCTTGTTTATTTAACGCTTCATGCCAGTCAATAAACGACCACCAATCATCACTATCAGTCACTAAGCCATGTTTATCACAGCGTTCGAGAGCAATTTCGATCTGTCTTAGCGCAATTGGCCATAGCTCTTTAACGGTCTGTTCATCGTGTGTTTGCAGAAAATAGTTATAAAGCACATCGACATAAAAAAGCGAATAATCATATAGAAAGGTATCATCAGCGATAATATCGGGTTTAACAAAAATATTGGCCGATACCATACCGTCTTCACGGCGATGACTGGCAAACAGATATAAACATCGGCGCACTAAATCATACTGTTTAAATGTGACATCATTAACCAACGCTTGCAGCCGTAAATCACCTAACCATAACCGACGATCACGTTTTGGACCGTCCTCGAATACCTCTTGCATACAGTTATGTAGTGTCAGCACTGAAACTTTATCGATTTTTGCTAACTGCGGGTCGTTACTTTGATAGATGACACAATTATCCGGCGCTGAGCTGACGGTATTTAAGGTGATATCTTGAAATTTAATCTGATATTTTGGCGACAAGGAAACCACATCAATTTTTAAATAGCGAAAGCAATAACGGCGCGTTAGGTCGACCTTGGCCGGTAAAATATCGATATATTCATCATGCTGTTGCAACCAACTTTTGCTTAACCAGCCTTGATATTGGCTAAAAGGTTCAGCCACTTCACACAGCGTTTCACCAAAAGTGAACTTGATATGCGCTGGCGCATCGGGTGGACTGCCAACGCTTTGGCACAAAAACGATAAATAACCCACTGCGTGTTGACCAAAATCAATAATAAAACTCTCACCCGATTGAAAGGCTTTTGTGAAATACTCATGTGCACTGCTCACCACTTTAGCTGACCAACCATAAATAGCGGTAGGGTCTTGAATTAGTGTGATAATGTCTTGCGGGTAAATAGCTTTGTGATGAAGAGTGGGCAATAACTTTTCGGCTTTTGCAATGAAAGATTTATCTTTAACCATAACGACATGATCATTTTTCTGTATCTCTTGTGCCATACATTCCTCCTATAAATAGAGTTAAAAGTATAGCCATGCCCGAATTAACCCAGCCACCTTGTTAATGCCAGATTGGCAGGATAAATGGCAGCAGCAAAAAGATTAGGTAGAGGAAGTTCACATTTTTTGAATTATTATTTTTTATCTAAAAGTCGATTACTTTATTGTGTTAATAAAAGGATTGAAAATTGCATTTTGCAACAATCAATAACCAGAATAATCGTTTTTAATTTCAAACTGTTGCGATAAATCATCAGCAATATTTTTTATTTACTCATCCGCTAACAGGCTAAGAGCAGGATGATAACCCGCGATGAGGCGATTTAAGCTAAGCGATTGACGGTTAACTAAATTGAATATTTTCAATCATCACTTTTTTAAGATTAATTTAAAATTTAGGACTGACACGATGAATACTTTAAAAATTGCCACCTATTTTAATTCTGAATCTGATAAATTAGCGCTTTATAAAAGTGATCCGGAAGGAAATAGTCTTGAACATAATCATGAATTTGACGAGCTTGTGATAGTCGAACAAGGGCATGGTTTACATGTGATTAATGGCAAACCGCTATTTATTCAACAAGGCGATGTGTTTTTGGTGCGTGGTCATGATTACCATTTTTATGACGATTTAGGTACTTTGAAATTAACCAATGTACTGATTAACCCTAATCGTAATTTTGTGTTTTTAAATAAAATCGAAAATCTCTTAAATCCCATTTCCGCAAGTGATTTAAATTCTTATATCTGGCTTACTCCCACTTTACGCAAAGAATGTAATATGGTGATTGACCAACTCTTTAATTTAGAAACACCTTTAGCGGTGCGTGAATATCTTTTTTTTAAACTCATCACGATTATCAATCAATCGCAAGGACAAGCACAAAAAAATAATACTCGCTATAAATTGCATCTGCTCCTTAATCATTTACAAGAAAACTGCTTTGATCAATATGATTGGCATGATATTGCTCAACGTTTTCATTTAACGTTACGAACCATGTTTAGGCATATTAAACAAGCTACCGGATTAACGCCGGAAAATTACATCAAACGATTAAGGTTAATGTCAGCAAGATTAAAGATTCGAGAAAGTGATATGACTATTACCGAAATATCATTACTTTGCGGTTTTATTAATAGTACTCACTTTACCACTCTGTATAAAAAGACCTTTGGAATTACGCCGTCAGAAGAGCGGAAATTTAATTAACTTTTATTTATTATGGTTAAATATTGAATGAAGATTAGAATGTATTTGAGTGCTTGTGACAGTTCACACTGTCACAAGTAATAAATTAGTTATTTAATGGGTATTTTAGCCATGGACTATCTTCAGAAGTGGTCGCTTGTGTGTAAATATCAAATAAGCCCGGAATCGATGCATCATCAGGCTGATATACGGCACGACCCAGCATATAACTTTGACCAAATTGTTTCCAATTGGCAAAATGTTCTTTAACAACGGGTAAAACTGAGTTAATCGCTTGCCATGCTTGCTCTTTGTTGATATAGCCCGCCACATAGCTTGCTCTGGCAATATAAACAATGCGGCCTAAATCCCATGCAATAGCGCCTCGAAGTAAAATTTGGCGTACTTCTTCCTGATTTTCGGCGACTTTGTTTTCAATTAAAATTGCAGATACTTGATCTAACCTTGAGCAATACACCCCAATAATTTCACGATAATCTTCCGGGATTTGGTCATTAATATAACTTTGCCACTGTTCTTTGGGAACATTAAGATAAATTTCTATCGCGCTATTAACAATTTTGTGAAATGACCCAAAAGAGGATAAGCATTCAACTGCGCTTTGAGGCGAAAACACATCCCAAGCTGTACCTAAACGATATTTCTGTTCTGTTTTACCGGAGTTTCGGGCATCACTTTCTAAGCTATCCCAACAAAACATGTGCTGTTCAGCAATAATTAGCCCAGCAGATAGCGCATTTTGCTGGTCGATTGTCAGTTGTTCAGGTTTGTTGGTATTTTGAGGAAAGGGTTTGTGTCTTAGGGTTTTAATGAGGATTGTAATGACTCTATTGTATTTTACAAGCAGGACTACCAAAAATATCAGAATAACAATTAAGATTTCCATGTAAACGTCTTCTTTTTTAATATAAGTCAAATAAAGTGGATAAAAAGTATCATAAATAATAGACATCAACAAGATGAAATATGAGTATTTTTTATTCTATAAAAAATTAAGCGGTTTTGTGTTAATTTAGCTATTGCTGATTTGTGGTTAATGAAGTGATTTTAAAAATGTGAAGCTTCGCACATTTTTAATAAAAATTCACGTACAGCTATAATTTATAGCCAAAATATTCGGTTAGCTGTCCAAATATTAAAGGTGTGAGTTTGATTTACTTTTTAAAATGGTGGTTGTAAGTTTTAAAAAAAATGAGGTTCGCCATGATACAGAAGTTACTTGATAAAGATTTTTTTTCGTCTAGTGAGCAAAAGATCACTGTAGAACCTCGAGAGCCTCAACCTGTCTACCCTGAGCATACTCACAACTTTAACGAGATTGTCATTGTCACCAACGGCTACGGTAAGCATATTTTGAATGGGCGATTGTTTGATCTCTATCCGGGCATGATGTTTTATATTCATGCAACCGATTGTCATCTGTATGAAAATGTGAACAATTTACATCTCACCAATATTTTATTTCGAGATCCCAGTAGCTTTAATTTTATAAATGGCATTCATCAGTTGATACCACAACATGATCCACTGCACTCGCACTATTTTTTTGATAAGAAGTGTGATCAAAATATTCAATATATTCTTCAGCAATTCAATCATATGAACGATGAGTCGAGTGCTTATCAAGAAAGCCTGTTCTTACAACTGCTCATTCTGTTTAAGCAAAATCAGTATGTTAATCAAGGCAGCGGGTCAAGCGATAATCGGGTTAAGCAACTGCTGCGTTATTTGCAAGTTCATTTTAAAGAGCCAATTGATTGGCTAAAAGTGACGCAGCAGTTTTCGTTATCGTTGCGGTCATTTCATCGCCATGTTAAAAATGAGATAGGTATCACTCCGCAAAAGTATTTAATTAAATTACGTTTAGCCGATGCTTATACTCAACTCATTGATACCGATAAGTCCATAACCACTATTGCACAGGAGTGCGGTTTTAATGATAGCGCTTATTTTTCAACATGCTTTAAACATGAGTTTAATTTTTCACCACAAACGCTACGCAAAGATCCCGATAAGCGTTATCATTAGTGCTGTCATTTTTAGGTCAGGAACAGATTTATGGAGAAGTATTTACGTTTATACAAACAAGACTATTTTATTTCACCGATGAATACTGTCACTGTCGAAAAGCGAGATCATCAACAACCTTTTCCGCTCCATTTTCACGATTTTAATGAAATTGTTATTGTTTGTTCGGGTAATGGTTTACATCATTGGAATGATTATATCTATCCGATTACCAGCGGTGATATTTTGTATATTAATCCAAGTGATATTCACGGTTATGAATCGGTGAATAATTTGAAGTTGATTAATGTTTTATATTTAAGGCAACAACTGTTTTTATCTTCAGCTATTGAGAATTATTTACCTAAACAAACGGCAAAACATACTGAGCGAATATGGCGTATTCATCCTTCTTTTATAAAGCAGGTCTCTCCACTTATTGATCAATTAACTATCGAGTCGCAAAAAAATAACCCGGCGTCAATCCACTTATCTGAAGCGCTATTTTTACAGCTGGTTATTTTATTAGATCGTATTAAACAACAGCCTAATGAGCAGTCACCCACGGCGACGCATCAATTAGATATTTTATTTACGGTATTACATAACAGTATAGCCAGTGCGTTTAATTTAGAGATGTTTTGCAAACAATACAATATTGCCGCACGTTCTTTGAGTCGTTTATTTAAAAGTCAAACCGGTATGACCATTAATGAGTATTTGCAAAAATGCCGGTTATGTAAAGCCATGTCTTTACTTCGTAATACCCAGCTTTCAATCAGTCTTATCGCCGCTGAGTGCGGTTATAACGATAGTAACTATTTTTCGGCGGTGTTTAAAAAAGAGTTGAAGCAAACACCGTCTATCTATCGTTCTCGATTTCAAGATAAGTTAAAACAGGTTTGATTTATGTCAGCTCTCTTTCATCAATATGAAAGAGAGTTAACTTTATCCGAGGTAAAAAACGCTTGTGAGCGCTTCACTGATCGGGCTATTGTCTGCATTACTCGGCATAATGTCTTGCATAAATGCCCACCATTTTTGACAAGCTTGAGTTTGTGCTACCGCTTGCCAGCGCTCTTCTGATTCGATTTCAACATAAGCAAAAAGTAGGTGGCGTTTACTATCAAGAAAAATTGAGTAGTTGTGCGCACCGTGGTCTTTTAACACTTTAACCAGTTCCGGAAATATTTCATCGTGACGTTTTTTATATTCAGCATGCTTGTCGGGATGAACTTGCATAATTGAGGCTTTTCTTATCATGACAACTCCTTTTTGTTGGATTTTTTGCTGATGAAACAGACCAATTAATCCGTATCAGTCTGTTTCAAGCGTGCTCATTTGCTAATGGTTATTCATAAATGGCAAGATACAATTGTTCAATATCCTTTACAGTTGCTTGCCGTGGATTGCCACCGGTGCACACATCATCAAAAGCCGCTTGCGCCAGCGCCGGTATATCTTCCAATTTAACGCCGATCGCTTTTAAAGTGGCGGGGATAGCGACATCTTCATTAAGCTGTTTTACCGCATTAACTGCCGCCACTCGGGCTTGTTCGGTTGTCATGCTGTCCGTGCCGGTAACGCCCATTGCTTTAGCAATATCACGGAATTTATCCGCGGTAAAATCAGCATTGTAAGCCATGATATGGGGTAATAGTACTGCATTTGCTACCCCATGTGGCGTGCCATAAAAAGCGCCTAGCGGATGTGCCATACCGTGTACTAAGCCTAATCCAACATTTGAAAAGCCCATACCTGCAATATATTGCCCTAGAGCCATATCTTCGCTCCCTTTAGCGATGCCTTTTACCGAATCACGTAAAGCGCGTGAAATAACTTCAATCGCTTTTAGATGAAACATATCTGACAGTTCCCAAGCACCTTTTGTAATATAACCTTCAATCGCATGGGTTAATGCATCCACGCCGGTTGCCGCTTTTAAGCTTGCTGGCATACTTGCCATCATGTCTGAATCAATAATTGCCACAACGGGTATATCATGCGGATCGACGCAGACAAATTTACGCTTTTTCTCTTCATCGGTGATCACATAGTTAATGGTTACCTCGGCCGCTGTGCCGGCGGTTGTCGGTATGGCAATGGTCGGGACGGCAGGCTTTTTGGTTGGCGCGACCCCTTCCAAACTTCGCACATCGGCAAATTCCGGGTTATTGATAATAATACCAATGGCTTTAGCAGTATCTTGCGGTGAACCGCCACCAATAGCAATTAAGTAATCTGCTCCCGACGTTTTAAAAACCTCTACCCCTTTTTGAACAATGCCGATCATTGGATTTGGTATCACTTCATCAAAAATTTGATAATCAAAGCCGTTGTCATCTAATAATTTGGTGACTTTAGTGGCGACATTGAATTTAATTAAATCTTTATCGGTGACGACAAGCGCTTTTTTAAAACCCCGTTTTTTCACTTCATCAACAATATGGCTGATTGAGCCAGCACCAAAATAAGACGTTTCATTCAGAATCATGCGATAAGACATAATGTTTTTCCTTTAACTATTTATTTAATTTGCCATGCCTAAACCAACCACGTTGGCGGCAACAATAATCACCAAACAACCCAGACACAATATACGCACAGGTTTACTGCCGGTGCCAAACCACTCTTTTAATACCAATCCAACAATGCCACCACATAGCACATAAAAACTCATGTGTAACATCCAACTCATAAAGCCATAATCAGCCGGGATATTGGCATGTCCCCAAGCATAAAAGAAAAATTGGAAGTACCACATTGCACCGCCTAATATGGCGAACAAGGCATTACTGATTAGTAACGATTTGGCAATAGCGATATCTTTTTTAAAGGAGAGTTCAGGTTGGTAGCAAAGACGTATTATACAAAAGCCCAGATTAATAATTGCACCACCGCCCATGATGATGACATAACTAGGTAAGGCGACATAAAGATGATCAACCCCCAGTTCAGCAGCTTTATTATGCATAGGGACAGCGGCGCTCATGGCAAATGACATGCCGGCAGAAAAAATCCCACACATCACAGCAAGTAACAGCCCTTTTTTCAAGTTAAAATCGGCAACTTGTACCCCAAGCGTTTTCTCTTTTAGTAATCCGGCATAAGTGACAATCGCAACGCCAATAACAGCAATAACAACACCAAGCAGGGTCATTTTGCCGCCGGTTGAGGCAATGAGTTCACCAAATTGACCTTGTATAATCGGCGTCATCAGTGTGCCAACAATCAAGGTAATGCCAATTGCAATACCAATGCCCATAGACATACCTAAATAACGCATGGTTAGCCCATAACCGATATTACCAACGCCCCACATAGCGCCGAATAAAAACACCGGAAGTAAAGTATCAAAACCGAATGAGCCGTAGTACCCCAAAAAATCCGGGAGCAAATAATAGCTAATCGACCAAGGAAGGATGATCCAAGAAAAGATACCGGCGATTGACCACATCGTTTCCCAAGACCAATTTTTGACTTTTTTTAGTGGTGCGTAAAAACAGGCGGCAGAAGCGGCACCGATAAAGTGCCAAAAAATGCCTAAAATAATTGAACTACTCATATCTGTATCCTTATATTTATTAAAAGATAATGACATCTATCTTTTGATAAAACAGCTTTTTTACTGCAACGCCTCCTGCATTGGTTTGACATCAAACCTTTGTGCCAATAACTTAAATTGTTCAGTAGTGATAGTTTGGCGTTTGCCGCCCATTGATAAGACTTTGACCAGTATTTGAGCAGACTTTTCAGCGGTATCTATCAGACCAAAGGCTTCATCTAATGTAGCGCCGGTGCCAAAGACGCCATGAAATGCCCATAACACAAGCGTGTGTTTCGCCATTTGTTCGGCAGTTGCGTAGCCGATTTCGTCTTTGCCAGGCACCATCCATGGAACCACGCCCACACCGTCGGGAAAGACAACTAAACATTCCGTACTCATTTCCCATAACAATCGAGTAATCACCGCTGTATCAAGCTCAAGCACATAAGTTAAAGCAATAAGATTGGTTGCATGACAATGCATAATTACCCGATCTTTACCCTGACTGTGTTCAATACGCACGATATGTGACTGCAAGTGAGCCGCTAGCTCTGAGGTAGGTAATCCACCATTTACCAGTCCCCACATGATGTAATAACCTTTGCCCTGCTCGTCAATTTTGACCACCGCCAACGTGTCGGCAGGATCTAAAATGACATTACGAAAGAATTTACCCGATCCGGTGACAATAAAATATTGGTTAGCTAATTTGCTCACATCTTGCGTTAATGATTCGTGGTGAGGATTAGCATAAAAGTCGTTTTGGAATGAAATTATGTCACTTTCTAATAATCTTAAACTGACATTACCGCCGTTACGTTCATCCCAACCTTTTAGCCACATATCATAAGTCGCTTTTACCATTGCTTGGACAAACCAAGAAGATTGAATCTGTTGCATTGTTTTCACCTTATTTACGTTGACTTAATACCGCTGTTTCATATTGACGTACTTCTTCGAGCCATTGGCTGCCGACAGGTACATCGTTTAATTGACAATACTTATCCCAAACCGCCTGCCATGGTAACGATTTTTGCTCTTCTAAAAGCGCAAGTCTTGAGGTAAAGTCTCGCTCACGTTCGTACTGTTTGAGTTTTTCGGTCGGCTCAAGCAGGGCTTTTAATAAACATTTTTTCATATTGCGGGTACCTATTACCCAAGCGGCAATACGGTTAATTGAGGCATCAAAGAAATCTAAGCCAATATGTACACGATCGAATAAGTTGTTACGGATGATCTCACTGGCAATGTTTTGGGTTTCGTCATCAAATAAAACCACGTGATCGCTATCCCAACGAACCGGGCGGCTGACGTGTAATAATAAGTGTTCAACAAACGGCATTACTGCGGAGATCTTATCTGAAATCACTTCGGTTGGATGAAAATGCCCGGCATCTAAACATAGCGCCGTTTTACGTGAAGTTGCATAGGCTAAATAAAATTCGTTTGATCCGGCAGTATAAGACTCAAGCCCAATACCAAATAGTTTGCTTTCAACCGCATCAATATGATATTTGGGATCAAGTTTTTCACTGATGATTTCATCAATGGCTTGAACTAAACGTTGTCTAGGCGCAAACTTGTCGACGGTTATATCTTTCATGCCGTCCGGTAGCCAGATATTCATCACCGAAGGGGTGCCAAGCTCTTTGCCAAAATATTCTGAGATTTTACGGCAAGCTTTACCATGGTCGATCCAAAACTGGCGAATCTCATCATCGACATGGGTTAACGTACCTTCATTACTTAGGGGATGAGAAAAGTAAGTTGGGTTAAAATCAAGTCCAATATGCTGTTGTTTCGCCCAATTTACCCAATTAGCGAAATGTTCCGGTTTAATTTCGTTACGATCGACTTTGTGATCAGCCTCTAAATAACATGCATGTAAATTTAATCTTTTGGGACCCGGGATCAGGCTAAAGGCTTTATCTAAATCAGCTCTTAACTCATCGGCATTACGTGCTTTACCCGGATAGTTGCCGGTTGCTTGAATGCCGCCTGTTAATTCACCTTCTTGTTTTTCAAAGCCAGCGACATCATCGCCCTGCCAGCAATGCACCGATATCGGTAGTCTTGCCATTGCGGCGATTGCAACATCGGTATCGACACCTAGCTGCTCAAATCGGTTTTTGGCAATTTGATATGCCTTTTCAACTTCACTCATTTGATGCTCCTTAATTCAATATAAAATCATGTTAATTAATTAGTTAGCCATGTTGCAGGGATAATAAATGTCAGTTTTAAAATTATGCGTGATGATTTGGCGTAGCTGTTTAACATCCGCAATATCACCTAAAGAAATGAGCTGGTAACCAACATTACCCAGTGCAGATGACTCAATCGGTCCGGCGGTAACACTAATTTGGCAAAGATCAGCACATAGCTGATTTAAAAATGCGTTTTGACAACCTCCTCCAACGATATGTAATGTTTGGATAGGCTGTTTTATTAAGCTTGATAGTTCGGTTAGGACTTCCCGATATAACAGCGCTAAGCTATCGAAAATACAGCGAACCAGTTCTGCTAAGCTTTGCGGCTTAAGACCGTTATGTTCATGACAGAGTTGTTTTAAGGTTTCAGTCATGGATTCTGGGTTTAATAGTCTGGAATCGTTAGGATTGATAACATGTTTAAAAGCGGGTTGTTGCTCAGCTTGCTTAATCAATGAGCGAATATCATTTATTTGGTGTTCAGCGCAAACGCGTTGAAATAACCATAGTCCCATAATATTTTTTAATACCCGATAGGAGCCATTAACGCCCCCTTCATTGGTGATGTTGGCTTTTAAAGCGTGCGGCTCAGTAAAAGGTTGTGATGATTCAATGCCCATTAATGACCAAGTGCCCGAACACAAATAAGCACTACTGTGATTGTTGATTGGTGCGGCAATCACTGCGCTGGCGGTATCATGACTGGCGACAGCAATCACCGGAATCGAATCGCCTTTGGGGCTTTTCCAAGTGCCGACTTGATTACCCGGCATAGCAATTTCACCAAACCATTTACGGGGTAAACCAAGATAGTTCAGTAATTCATCATCCCAATCATGACGGGTGACGTTAACTAACTGGGTTGTTGTTGCATTGGTGTATTCCCGGTTAAGCTTGCCGGTAAGACGATAGATCAGATAATCGGGGATCATCACTAAATCGGTCACTTGTGCTAACCATAACGGGTTTTCATTCATCATGGCTTTTAGTTGATAAAGGGTGTTGAAGGTTAAAAACTGGATGCCGGTTTTTTGATAAATTGCCTCGGCGCCCAATTCAGCTTGAACTTGTTCCATAACGCTATCAGTACGATGATCGCGATAGGCATAAGTTGGTCCAACAATCTCGCCGTTGCAGTCAAGCAAGACATAATCCACTCCCCATGTATCAATCCCGATACTGTCAAGTTTGATATTTTGCTCAACAATTTTGCTTAAGCCGTTTAATATTTCTTGCTCTAAATAATTCAGATCCCAACAGTAATGTTTATCTATCGCTTTAAATCCATTACTAAATCGATGTATTTCACTCAGCGTTAAATCTTCCGTTTGCTGATCAAAACTTGCCAACATTACACGGCCGCTTGATGCGCCTAAATCTATTGCAGCAACGTATCGAATTGCCATTAAATCTATCCTCATTATTGGTAATGAGCACAGTTTAGAAAACTAATGTGAGTGACACTTTTAATCGATTGCCATTGTTTTGCACTTATTGGCAAAATATTTAAAATCTATGTGATCTAACGCACAAATTGTCGATTTAAGGGCATTTTATACATTCGTTATAAATATTGTTATAATGAAATATTACTAAACTAATTTGAGAGTTTTCTATGTTAAATCAGTTAAAAGCAATGATTCAGTATCTTCTTCCTAAACAGATGTTAACCGTTATTTTTGGTTGGCTGGCAAAAAAACAGTTGGGCATCGTGACAACGTGGATGATTCAAGGCTTTAGTAAGCTGTATAAAATCGATTTGAGTGAAGCTCAAATCAGCAATGTCAAAGAGTATAAAACCTTCAATGATTTCTTTGCTCGTGAACTAAAACAAGATGCTCGCCCTATTGATGCTTCAACCAATTCAGTGGTTATGCCGGCTGACGGAGTTATCAGCCAATTTGGTACAATTCAAGACAATTTATTGTTACAAGCAAAAGGGCACTTTTACACGTTAGATTCACTGCTTGCCTGTCATCCTGACATGATTAAGTTTTTTAAAAATGGCGCTTTTGCCACTACTTATTTATCGCCAAAAAACTATCACCGCTTTCATATGCCGTGTGACGGAACTTTACGGGAGATGATCTATGTGCCCGGTTCGCTATTTTCGGTCAGTAAAGCAACCACTGAATGTATTGCGAATATCTTTGCTCGTAACGAACGTGTGATTTGCCTGTTCGAAACCGATTTTGGACCTATGGCTCAAATTTTAGTTGGCGCAACCATTGTTGGAAGTATTGAAGTTGCTTGGGAAGGTCTAATCACCCCTCCGCGTGACGGAATTATGAAACGCTGGACTTATTCCGGCGAGGTGAAATTGTCCAAAGGCGAAGATATGGGCTGTTTCAAACTTGGTTCAACAGTGATTACATTATTTGCCTCTAACGCCATTGAATTTGACAGTCATCTTAAAATTGGTGATCAAGTTCGTGTGGGTCAAAAATTAGCAGAAAGGATCTAACTTTATGTCAATGCGTGGTTTTTTATGTTGTTTGTTCCTGCTCTTTTCATCCATTGCTGTTGCTCAAGAGAGTATGTTGGTAATTAATAATGAAGATGAACTTTCTGCTATTATTAATGAATTGAATGAAAAAAACGATGATCTTCGACAAAATTTGGAGTACCAAAAGACTCACTTAACCAGCATTATTAATGAACAAAACAACATCACCACGCAAATTTCGCATGTTCAAAATACGCTAGCAACCTTAGCTGAACAAGGCGAGTGGTTAAGTTTTTCAACAGCGCTTGGCGAAACCTTACGTCAACAATTACTGCGCCTTCCGGAAAAACCAAAATCACAGCCTTTAGATGCCGAAATTGCTGAAGCTAAAGTTCAGCAACTTAATTACACTAACACCTTATCAGCATTAGCTAACTACCCGACATTAAACGGCTCATTAGCTAATGTAAAAATTGCCAGCCAATATCGACGGCTACTTCGTGAACAAAGTGAGCTTCTTAAGACGTTAATTTCCGGTACCGATACCACGATTCTAGAACTCACCAAATTAAAGATTTCTAACAAACAACTGACCAATGCCATTGATGAAGTGAACGAGGCGGCACACCGCTACTTTTTCTGGGTAGCTGATGTCAACCCTATTTCGCTAAACTTTCCGGTCAATCTTGCTAAAGATGTGGTTTATGTCATTTTTTCAATTGATACGTTAACTCAACTCTATAATGCTAGTAGTGAAGTATTGACGGCACCAAAACCACTCTTTTTATTGGTTTTGTCGCTACTGTTTGTGTTTACCCACTTCAAGATGCGCAATAAATATTATGCATTTTTAAACAAATCAGCTTCACGGGTGGGTAAAGTGACGCAAGATAGTTATTCGTTAACCTTAAAAGTGATTATTTACTCCTTAATTATGGCATTACCTATCCCGATTTTGTGGGCGGTATTTGGTTATGCCTTGCAAATTAATTGGGATTATCCTGTCGCTGTCGCTTTGGGTTATGGGGTTAATGCCGCTGCGCCTATTTTATGGGTGTTTATCATTACTGCCCATTTCGCCGCTAAAAATGGGCTGTTTATTACTCATTTCGGCTGGTCAAAACGAAATGTCCGTGAAGCAATGAAATATTATCAACTTTCGGTTTGGGTCGTGATTCCGTTAGTTATGATTGTGATGAGTTTTGATCAGTTTAATAACCGTCAATTTGCCGCAACGATTGGTCGCACTGCATTTATTATTTTATGCTTTGCATTAGTGTTTATGACTAACTCAATTCATCGTGCCGGCGTACCACTTTACATTGATAAAAAAGGTTGTGGTGATAATTTATTAAGCCATATTCTATGGTTTATCTTATTAAGTGCCCCATGGTTAGCCATTATTGCCGCTTGCTTAGGTTATCTATCTACCGCACAGGTTTTATTGGGGCGTCTTGAAGCCTCGGTGATTATCTGGTTTGGTCTGTTAGTTATCTATTTTATGATTCGTCGCTGGATGTGGATTCAAAAACGTAGAATTGAATTTGAACGCACCAAACAGCGCCGGCTAGAAAGAATGCAACGAGCCAAAGGTCAGGAAGAAGAGTTATCTCAGGTCAATAATGACGGTGTCGATGAGCCTGTTATCGATTTGGATGTGATTAGTGCTCAGTCGTTACAATTAGTGAGATCAATTATTATGTTAATTGCACTCATTAGTATGATACTGCTTTGGTCAGAACTCCATTCAGCGTTCGCCTTTATGAATAACATTAAATTGTGGGGGACGACGATTATTGTTAATGGAACAGAAGCTGAACAATATATTACCCTTGGTGCGGTATTTATTGCGATTTTAGTGATGACAATTACCATTCAACTGGTTAAAAACTTACCGGCACTTTTAGAGCTGGGCATATTACAGCATTTAGATTTAGCGCCCGGTACCAGTTACGCCATATCGACCGTTTCTAAATATATTATTTTAATGATTGGTAGCATGATTGCTTTTTCATTTATCGGTATTGATTGGTCTAAAATACAGTGGCTTATTGCCGCCTTAGGTGTTGGTTTAGGTTTCGGTCTTCAAGAAATATTTGCTAACTTTATTTCAGGCCTAATTATTCTATTTGAAAAGCCGGTACGTATTGGTGATACCGTGACTATTCGTGATTTAACCGGTAACATTACCAAAATTAGCACACGTGCCATTACTATTGTTGATTGGGATCGCAAAGAGATTGTGATGCCAAATAAGGCGTTTATTACTGAACAGCTCGTCAACTGGTCGCTATCGGATTCCATAACCCGAATTGTACTGACGATTCCCGCAACCATTGATGCAGATAGCGAACTGGTTATAAAACTATTACAGCAAGCATCTGATGAGTGTGAATATGTGCTTAAAGATCCGGAGCCACAAGTATTTTTAGTTGATATTCAAGAAGGTATTCAGTTATTTGAGTTACGTGTTTTTGCCGCTGAAATGGGGCACCGCATGCAACTACGTAGCGCTATACATAAATTGATACTCGAGGCGTATCGTCGTCACCATTTAACATTACCATTCCCACCATTGCAAACCAATTTAGAAGCGCTTGGTCGCAAAAGTGGGCGTCGCAGTTATACCGTTGGCACCATTTAACCAAATAGGGTTTCTAACCAACGCATACCGAAAGCGCCGGGGGCAAGTAACACAAAAGCCCAAATCGGCGCTGAGGTGACATTAGCCAAATTAAATTTTGTCGCTGGCATATGCATCGTACCTGCGATAAGTGGTACTAATGCCCGTAATGGTCCAAAAAAACGACCGATAAAAACGCCAAATGTGCCATAACGAGCAAAAAACTGTTCGGCTCGATAAACTAATTTTGGGTGTTTATTCAGTGGCCATGCGTTGATCACTTGCTGATGATAATGTTTACCTAACCAGTAAGAGAGCCAATCACCAAAAATGGCGCCCAACGATGCCACAATCAACACCGGAACAAATGACATAACACCAGCGCCAACCAGTGCACCGGCACCTAATAAAATTGCAGTTGCCGGCACCAGTAAAGAGATAATCGCCAATGACTCACCAAAAGCTAATAGAAAGATAATCGGCAACGCCCAGACTTGGTGTTGTTGAATAAACTGCATAATTTCATGGGTAATTTCATGTATTGACATAAGTTTAGTTGCATTAAAATATTGTTAACGATGTTTCATTTTAACATATTAAACCGTGTACGCATCTCAATAAGTCAATGATTGGTAGAATCTTACTATCTTCAATTTTCGTTGATTATTCCGTACTTTCTATTAACTTTATACTCAGTTATTATATTTAACTTACTAATCTCATTGACAACATCAAGATCAAGAGCCAATTATGACAATCGGTATTGAAACACTTACAGTTAATAAATTTATTGCTGCCAAACAGTTGGCACCTGAGTTAGATCAGTTAGCCATAGAAATGCCGGTAGCCCTGATTTATAACGGTATTTCCCACGTGGTGATGATGGCATCGCCTAAAGACTTAGCGTATTTTGCTATTGGTTTTTCATTAACCGAAAAAATTATTACCGCAGTGACGGATATTTATGGCATTGATATCAACCCTACCGCGCAAGGCATTGAAGTACATATTGAACTCTCATCAAGACGCTTTGCTGAACTAAAAAACAAGCGCCGCCACTTAGCTGGCCGAACCGGTTGTGGAATTTGTGGTAGCGAACAGATCGAACAAGTTTGTCAATTTATCCCAACGTTGCCAAACAATCACCGGATTAACTTATCTGATTTTACAAACTCGCTGGCAAGTTTGGAGCAAGTGCAGCTTGTCGGGCAGCAAACAGGTTGCACTCATGCAGCGGTATGGCTCGATTTACAAGGAAACTTTATTGCCGGGTTTGAAGATATCGGTAGGCATGTGGCGTTAGATAAACTATTGGGCTATCGAGCCAAACAGTTACAGCAACAGCCAGATCATCCAGTAGGTGTGATTTTGGTCTCCAGTCGAGCCAGTTATGAAATGGTACAAAAGAGTGCTATTTGTGGTATTGAGATCTTACTTGCTGTGTCAGCAGCAACATCGATGGCTGTAGAGCAAGCCAAACAAAGTAATCTCACATTAATAGGATTTTTTCGAGGTACTAAAGGCGTTGTCTATAGTGGTGGTGAGCGGATTGAGGGGTTTAAACATAATAAGATCCGTAATTGAATAGATATTTAACAGACAAATCCCTATGTGCAGTTAGACTAAATTAATTTTTAGCCTAATGATTTGATTTATATGATTTAATACTTGAAATAGCACAAGGCGAATACGCTTTAAGCAATAATCAACTTCCCTTCTTTTAAGAAGATCATCATAATATACGCCGAAATAATAAATACATTGTTTTTATTATATCTTTTTATGTGATCTTTTTCTCGTTTTGAGAAAAAGCAGATTATTTATATCATTTCTTGTGACATACTAAGTGATATTAATAATCATCATTCAAATTGCTAATGTTAAATTTATCTTTATTTAGCATTCTGATTATTTATAAGTTTTAGGTGGTTATTTTTATCACTTAGCGTTATTTATTAGCACATATTAAAAATGAAAAAGGTACACTCATGCATCAAACAGCAGATATACAACAAGCGGTTAACTATATTCAACAACACACCGATAAAAAACCAACTATCGGCATTATTTTAGGCTCTGGTTTAGGTCCATTTGCTGATACTCTTGAAGATGCCGTTCGCATAGCATATGACAATATCCCTCATTTTGCTCAATCGGCTGCGGTCGGTCATGCTAATGAATTAGTCATTGGTAAAAGCGGCGGTAAAACAGTGGTTGCGATGAAAGGACGTTTCCATTATTACGAAGGGTTTTCTTTAGATCAAGTGACTTTTCCTGTTCGTGTAATGAAAATGCTGGGCGTTGAAAAGTTAATTATTACTAATGCCTGTGGTGCCGTTAATACCAGCTTTAAACCCGGCGAACTGATGTTAATTACCGATCATATTAATTTAACTGCCAATAATCCATTAATTGGTCCAAATAACCCTGAGTTAGGGGTACGCTTTTTAGATGTTAGCGAACTTTACAACAAACAGTTACGCGCTACCGTCCTTGACGTTGCTAAAGAACTCAATATTACTTTACAACAAGGTGTCTATGCTTGGTGGACCGGTCCAACTTACGAAACGCCGGCTGAAATTAGAATGATTCGTGTGTTAGGCGCTGATGCTGTGGGTATGTCAACCGTACCGGAAGCAATTGTTGCTCACCATTCAGGTATCAAAACTATTGGTATTTCGTGCTTAACCAATATGGCTTGTGGCATTTTAGATCAGCCATTAGGGCATGAAGAGGTGATTGAAACAGCCGAACGTGTTAAAGCAACTTTCTTACAATTAATTACCAAAACTATCGAACGTTTTTAATTAATCGTTTTTATTATTTTGAGTGGTACAAGCCGTACACACTTATATTATGGATAGCAAACATGAACATAAAAGATAGATTAAAAATAATGTTGTTTTTCCAATATTTTATTTGGGGAAGCTGGTTAGTTACTTTTGGCTCCTATCTGTTTAAGACTTTACACTTTTCGGGTACGGAAGTCGGGATGATTTTTAGCACAAAAGGATTAGCTGCGTTGATTATGCCATGTATTATTGGGATTATTGCCGATAAATTTGTTCAAGCAAAATATCTCTATATGCTTTGTCATTCAATTTGTGCAATAGCGCTTTTTTATGCTGCTTCGGTCGATAATTCCACTGTATTATTTTGGGTCATGCTGTGTAATGCCCTTGCTTTTATGCCAACTATCGCCCTTTCAAACTCGATTAGCTATCATTGTTTAGATAACAGTAAGCTTGATACGGTTACTGTTTTTCCTAAAATAAGAGTGTACGGCACCATTGGTTTTATTATCGCCATGTGGATGATAAGTTTACTCAAATTTGAACTTAGCAATGCACAACTTTATGTCGCATGTGCGGCATCGGTAATACTGGTATTGTATAGTGCAACCTTGCCAGACATTGCAATTAAAAAAGATCCTAAGCAGTCATGGGCTGCTCGATTAGGTTTTGATGCTTTCGTTTTATTCAAGAAACCGACGATGGCGGTGTTTTTTCTGTTTGCCATGTTACTCGGTGCGATATTACAATTCACTAACACTTATGGTGGTGCTTTCTTGCACGATTTTGATAGAATACCGGAATTTAAAGATAGTTTGATTGTACAATATCCGGCTATTTTACTTTCGGTATCTCAAATGGCGGAAGTCGCTTTTATTTTGACGATCCCATTTTTCCTTAAAAAATTTGGCATCAAAAAAGTAATAATGATCAGCATCATTGCTTGGACTTTAAGATTTGGTCTTTTTGCATTTGGTGATCCAACACCATTTGGCTTTGTGCTATTGATGTTATCAATGATTGTTTATGGTTGCGCTTTTGACTTTTTTAATATTTCCGGTTCGATATTTATCGAAAAGGAAGTGAGTTCGAATATTCGGGCGAGTGCGCAAGGATTATATATGACAATGGTCAATGGTATTGGCGCTTATTTAGGTTCTATTTTAAGCGGTATTGTCATTGATATGTATACGCATGATGGTGTTAAAGATTGGCAATCAATATGGCTAATTTTCGCTTCTTATGCGCTGATTTTAGGTATTATATTTTATTTTACATTCAACTATGACCATAAGAAAACTGAAACTGCGTTGTAATAACTTCCCAGTCAAATTATTGCGCTAAGCGCAATTGCTTATATTCTATTGTGATCATTTAGGATTAATTTATTAATTATTTTAGAGCTACAGAGGCATCCTCTGTAGGCTCTTATTTGTTTGTGTGTCGAAAATGTTATCGGCAATGTGTTAAAAGTACCGTTTTATAAGTACAGTTTTTGAAATATAGAGTTTTTTAAAGTAACGAGATTTAACTATGAAAGAAAAATTTTTAGGAGGACTATTAGTATTTTTAGGCGCTTGTAGTTTTGGTGTGCTCTCTTCGATTGTAAAAACCGCGTATAAGGCGGGTTATTCATTGGGTGAAGTAACTGGTGTACAATGTTTTTTAGGAATGCTAATTTTGTGGGGTATTCACCTTATAGTCAAAACACTTCACAAATCTAAATCCAATTCAGAAAAAGAACTAAATCAGCCATTAACCAAAAAATGGAAAGTTTGTGCGGTGGGGATTTTCCCTGGTTTAGTCGGTATTTGTTATTATCAATGCGTTCAATTGGTACCTGCTTCGATTGCTATCATTTTGTTAATGCAGTATCTATGGATCAGCGTGATTATTGATTTTGTCATTTTCAAAAATAAACCATCATTTATTCAAATTGTCACTGTCATTGTCATTATTGCTGGAAGCGCTTTAGCAGCAGGTATTTTTAATGAAGATATTCGTTTAAACCTGTTTGGTTGTATGTTTGGGCTATTAGCCGCCATTATGTACTCCTTATTTATTACTACCAGCAGTAATATTGGCAATGAATTACCTAAGCTTGAAAAAAGTGCATTAATGATTACCGGCGCTTGCATTGTGACGTTTTTGATTTTTCCGCCGATGTTCTTTTTCAAAATTAATATTCATGATCAACTCTATCAATTAGGTTTTTTACTAGCTTTACTCGGCACAGTACTACCCCCTTTTCTGTTTTCGGTGGGCATTCCCAAAATTGGGATTTCCTTTAGTGCGATTTTATCAGCGGCTGAATTGCCGGTTGCGGTAACCTGTTCTTATTTCTACTTGAAAGAGTCAGTGTATTTTAATCAGTGGGTAGGCGTGTTAATTATTTTATTGGCTATCGCCTTACCTAACTTAATCCATATCAAAAAAAGGCCCTAATTAAACAGCTTTAAGTGTGGTTAATCAAACCACACTTATTACTGGAATCTTACCTTAATCATTTGCAGCAACCACATTAGCGCTCAATCAATAATGATAGGGGTGATTGTTTGAACTGATTTTTCAACCAATTGATAAAAATATCAACTTTTGGATTATATTTGCCCTGTGATTTACAGACATAATAGCGCTGAGAACAAGGAGCTTCCATATTTGGAAAAGGCGAAATTAATTGACCTGTTTGAAGATATTTTTGGACAAGGAGTTTTCGCCCCATTGCGATTCCAACATGATTTAAGGCTGCGGTTATTGCATAATCTGATCGGTCAAATAGCATATTTTGCATTTTGTTTAAATCACAAGCTAGCGAGAAATAGTTAGTCCACGCCTCCCACTCGGTAAAATTGGAATCGTAGCCATTATTTTGGTTGTCATGTAAAAATATGCATTTGTGAAGATTATCAATGTTTTCATGTAAGTCATGTTTGACTGCATAAGACGGCGTACAAACCGGCAAAATACTTTCGTTCATAAGATGTTCACAAAGCAATTCATCATAATGGAGATCATCATAATAAATTGTAAGATCAACTCGATGTTGGCTAAAGTTAAGAATTTTATTTCCCGATAAAATATTCAATGAAATATAGGGATAATCCTCAATAAACATCGATAATTTAGGGATCAGCCACTCTTGAGCAAAAGACGGACTGGAATAGATAGTCAGCGCACCAGAGAGTTCTTGATTTTTAATCTCTAATATTTCTTGATTTAGATTATTGAGTGAACTTTTTACTACATTAAATAAATTATTTCCATCGCGAGTGAGTGATATTCGGCGATGAAATCGTTTAAATAATTTGAAGTTTAGTTCTTCTTCTAATTTATTAATTTGATGACTTACCGCACTTGGGCTGATACATAGTTCTTCAGCTGCCAATGCAAACGATAGGTGCCTTGCGGCTGATTCGAAAGTATGTAACTTTGATAATTGATAGCGGTTGATAACACGATTCTTATTCAGATATTTATCTTCATCGTACATTTACAGCACTCCTATTAGAGCATTATAAAAACTATTACCTAAAAACCTCTTATCCTTACTTAGATACCTACACTAATTTCTTCATGTTGAAGCGTGAGCTAATTTTATGATCTAGATCACATATTTGAAACAATCTAGTTCATGTTAAGTTCATAATTGATCATTTGTCAAATACTGGACAAAAACTTGTAAAAACACTAGCATTTATAAACTAGAAAGATAACATTTTTAATAAAAAAACTTAACTGAGATTTGATTATTTTTTGTATTATCTTTTAGTGAAATTCAGTCTTTAAATATAGCTTCACCTTAGTTTATAAGTATTGTTATCGAGTTTATTCAATAAAATAAAAAGGAATGAAGTAATGTCACCAGTAGGTATTGAAAAATTAATACGCCGTCCCCACATAATAAATAATCTTTTATTTTTAGAAGAACTTGTTTTATTCTGTCAAAAACAAGCAAACAAAATTAAAGTTGTTTATTTTTACATTTTTTTGAAATATTACTTTAATTTTTATTTTATAATTCAAAGAAGCTCATTCAATATTTTATTAACAAATTCAGGAAGAAGAGATAATAAAATGGATTGCACCCTAAATGCTCAATTTCCTAAAAATTTTTACTGTTTAAAACAATTTTATTTGTTTTGAAACGCGATATTTTTATTTGTTAATTAGTCTCTTAATTGACTGTTTACAAGCTGCTTTGAAATAGTAATAAATGTAATAACCTATTAAATTATGAGTAAATGATTAGTTTGATAGCATGATTTTCTAAATTTAATACGGATGTTTTTGTTAGCTTAATTTTGTACAGTTAATGTCTAAGATATATGCAATAAGAAATTCAATTATTGTGTGTATAGATATCAATGTTTAATTTGTTTTAGTTAGATTCTCGTTAAGTCGTAGTTTTAATGTAGTTAGGACAAATTCAAACGGAGTTGTAAACACATGTTTTAAACATCATCTGCTTGTAGCAAAACAGGCAATTAATAGCATTAATTAATGGAGGGTATTGAGGAACAATTTATTTCTGTTTAATTTTTTTAAGTTGGGTTGTAACGGTAATTAAAGTGGTTTGTTAATCGATGTTATAAACCACCATTAGTTCTAATTTCTAAAAGTAAATAGTAGTTAATTTTGAAAGTTAATTTTGAAATCTTGATTGATTTCATACTGAAACGTTATGTAAAACTGAAACATCTTTACCTAAAAGTAACAATTTTTATTCAATATATTGTTGTTATTTTTATACAATATTAAAAAGGAAGTTACAGAATGAAGACACAGAAAAAACCTTTATTTACGTTAGTACATAGTAATGATGCAATTCCTGAACACAAAACCTTAGCCTATTTAGATCCAACGCTAAATTATTATACTGATCATATTGATGAGATTATTGGGTTACGTATTAAGGAGCTGAAATTACGTCATTCTGAATACAAGGAGTATCATGATAGTAACAGCTCAAATAATAGTGGCGGGTTTTCGTTTATCTTTCGTGAAATATTTGAGTCTGAACACCATGCTAAACAAATTGGCATGCTAAAAGATGAAATTGCAATTGAAAACGAATCGAATAAGGTTAAGCAATTACTTAATACTCGATTAAAAGAGTTAGCAAAAGCTTATCCGGAATTACAACTTAATCTAAATGATGTGGATGTTATACCCACTAAGATTAAAGAGTATCTTTTTGCTCCACCATTAATTTTAACCGAAGACAATGCAATTATGCTTTGGGACGATTAAAAATTTATATCAGTAACAATACAACAATTGTTATAAACCATAATCTACAGCAATAATATGCTGTAGATTATTTAAATAGTGAATATTTTGTTACTCACATTCAATTAACTATTAAATGCGCTTTCACCATGACTATTAATATCCAATCCTTCACGCTCTTGCTCTTCAGGAACACGTAAGCCGACGCAAAGATCAGCGATTTTATACGCGACAAAGGCAACTACGGATGTCCATATAACGCAGGTGATAATACTCATCAATTGAACACCCACTTGGCTTAACATATTGGTATCTTCGCTATAACCTAATCCACCTAATGATTCTGATGTGAAAATTCCGGTTAGTAAACAACCGACGATCCCACACACCCCATGTACACCAAAGACATCACAGGTATCATCAACTTTTAAGATACGTTTTAGTGATGAAACGCCCCATACACCGGCAAATCCACAAATAAGACCAATCAGCATTGCTCCGCCAACACCGACAAAGCCGGCCGCTGGAGTTATCCCCACTAATCCGGCAATGACACCAGATACTGCACCTAAACATGAAGGTTTGCCACGTAATACCCATTCGGCTACCGACCATGCTAAAACCGCTGCGGCGGTGGCAGCTACTGTATTGATAAAGGCAAGACCGGCTATTTCATCTGCATGAGTTGACGATCCGGCGTTGAATCCAAACCAGCCAATATATAAGATTGCAGCCCCCAGATAAACATAAGGTAAATTGAACGGTTTAAGTGGTTCACGGTTATAACCGATTCGATTTTTAATCAGATATGCGCCTATCAAACCGGCAACGGCAGCATTTATGTGTACCACCGTGCCACCGGCAAAATCTAATGCGCCTTCATCACCTAATATTCCGCCGCCCCAAACCATATGTGCCATTGGGATATAAGAGAAGGTGAACCATAAAACAGTAAAAATTAATACGGCTGAAAAACGGATCCGTTCCGCAAATGCGCCTAAAATTAAACAACAGGTTATACAAGCAAATGAGCCTTGAAAAGCAATCCAAATAAGTTCAAAAATGGAACCGGAGATATCAGTAATCCCGACACCGATTAATAAAAAATGCTCGAAATTGCCAAAAAACCAGTTACCTTCACCAAATGCTAAACTATATCCGTAAACAATCCAAAGTACTGCAATTAACGAAAAACTGACTAATACTTGTGATAACATCGATAGCACATTTTTAGATCGCAGTAATCCTCCATAAAATAGTGCTATTCCCGGAACAGACATAAACAGTACCAGTGCAGTACAGATCATCATAAATGCATTGTCCGCTTTATCGACTATCAAAATTTCATCAGCAAAGGCAGGACAGGAAAGCAATAACCCAATTGGAAAAATCAACTTTTTTAACATAACAATATCCTTAACAATGACTAAAGTGCTGCTTCATCGGTTTCACCGGTACGAATTCGTACCACATGTTCAAGAGCGGTAACAAAAATCTTACCGTCGCCTATTTTGCCGGTATGTGCCGCTTTAGAAATGGTGCTTATCACCTCTTCTAACTGCTCATCATTAATGGCTAGTTCTATTTTGACTTTTGGCAGGAAGTTAACATTGTATTCTGCGCCTCGATACAATTCAGCATGCCCTTTTTGGCGACCAAAACCTTTAACTTCGGTCACCGTTAAGCCTGTTATACCTATATTGGACAGTGATTCTCGGACTTCTTCTAACTTGAATGGTTTAATAATGACGGTAACTAATTTCATTCATTGCTCCTCATAAATATGATAGATAAGCAATGTAATGCAAAGTGCATGCCATAAATTAATGTGCTTTATCTTTGCCAGAAATAGCAGGATATATTGATATCAAGTTAGCTTGCTATTTCGCCAATGAGGCAGATATGCAAGTTTACTACGTTAGAAAGCTAAAGCTGCGGCTTTAGCTTGATCGTGAGTTTTATTTGCGCACTAATATAGTGCAGTGCTGTTTTTTGGTGCCCACTAAAATCAATTTATTTAGAACGTCACCATTAATTTACGATATTCATCATAGGCAAAGTGGTCTGTCATCCCACTGATATAGTCTTGAATCAATCGGCAACGATAATAAAATTCCCAGCAAGCATAATCTGGCTGTTTGATATTGTGTTTTGTCACAGCTTGTTGATAAGCGACACGATGTTTTGATGATAATTTATGATACAAGCGTGTTTCGATAGGATAATTTTTGTGATTGCCATCTTGCACCAGTTTTGTAAAATCGTCGGTCGGCATATCAAGCAAAGGGCTGTAGATATCTAATAATCCGCTTATAATTCGATAGCCTTGCAGTTCAATATTTTCCACTGATTCATGATTAAAAATATGTTCAACCCCAACAGTTTTAAAAATATTAAGCAGTTTATATTCGGCATCATGATCTTCCAGTAAAGCATGATTAAATGAGCCGTGATAGATTGCTTCGATATTTTCAATGAAACGTTCAGCGGCATGCGGAACAAGTCTACCTATTGTATTGACACGTAAATACATAAAGAATTGATCTATGCCTATGGCTTCAAATTGGTTTTGTTTTAGGTTTTCATAAGGGCGGTTTACCACATAATCGAAGAGATCGCCTTTTTTAACAGGCCCCCACGCCTCTTTTAAAGAGTGATATAACTGTTGTACCGTTAAAATTTTCTTTTCAACGGCATCTTCCAAATCAGCAATACAGTATGAGATATCATCGGCTGCTTCCATAATATAGGTAAGCGGATAACGATGAAATGGCTGGATATCTAACTGCTTTGACATCTCTAAAATAAAAGGTTCTTCAGATAAGTAATAACCGGGCTTTTTCATTAAATAGGCAAACTTATCGGGTACTGGTGATGACCAATATGCCGGCTTAGAATATTTAAGTATGGAAGCAATTTGCGAATAAGTTAAATTAAGTTTTAATATTGTGTGAACTAAACGGATCGCTTGAGCATTACCTTCAAAATGACAGAGATCTTGACGAATCTTTTGTTTTAGTTGGCGGATGTCTTCATTGTCACTGGCATACTCTTCAAGCACTTTATAACGGCTCTGTTTATCGATGCCTAAACGTTGTGTAAACCATTGGTTAATCGCCGCTTCACCAAAATGACCAAATGGTGGGTTACCAATGTCATGCATTAAACACGCCATTTCAACCAGCGTTTCAATCGACATAATCGATTTATCAAGCCCGTATTTTTTCAATTGCCCGGATTTATTTAAACGATCAACTATCTCTTTAACTATGTAACGCCCAACCTGTTGGACTTCCATTGAGTGAGTTAACCTTGTACGCACAACCGAATTACGTTCTAATGGAAAAACTTGAGTTTTTTGTTGTAGGCGTCGTATAGCCGCCGAGTTGATAATTCGACCACGATCACTTTCAAATCGACGTAATACAGCATACTCATCGTTTAGCGTTTCACACTGTTTGCTACTATATCGTTGGTAATTAATTTTTTGATTGAAGTCGATCATGGTACATTCCTTTGAATTAAATTGATAACTTTGTTACACGTCAAACCGTTATAACCATTGCTTGGCCCATTCGATCGGAATTTGATAATCAGCCGGCAATAATGGAATAAGTTTATCTAAAGAACGTATTAATTTTTCTGGCTGATTATGCGTTAAGTTAAGATGCCCAACTTTACGCCCTGCTCTTACCTCTTTTTCATACCAATGCAGGTGAACTAACTCATCAGTCAACCAATTGTAATTGAGGTGAGTACCAATTAAATTAACCATAACGGCCGGACTTGAAACATCAGGTTTAGGCATAGGTAAGTTTAATATCGCTCTCAGATGCAATTCAAATTGGCTGATAGATGCGCCATTTTGAGTCCAGTGACCACTATTATGTACACGAGGTGCCAGCTCATTAATGAGTAGCTCATCACCTTTAACAAAACACTCCATCGCCATAACGCCAATATAGTTGAGTTTATGCATGATAGTTGCAAGCATTGTTTCTGCTTTAGTTTGTAGCTCCGGCGCTTGCTCCGCCAGTGCAACACTCATTTTTAATATGCCGTCTTGATGTAGGTTGTTGGTGAGTGGATAAAAGACAGTTTCACCTTGGGCATTACGGGCACCAATTAATGACATCTCTTTTTCAAATAAAATCGCTTGTTCAACGATAGCATGTTGATATATATCATCTGGTATATCTATTTCACTATTGATCCCAATGCGCCACTGTCCTCGACCGTCATAACCACCGGTTCGACGTTTAACAATTAATCGTTCACCTAATTGATTAAACAGTGTTTGCCAGCCCTGTTTATCATTAAGTGGGCACCATTTTGCTGTTGGTAATCCTAGTTCATCCAGTAGTTGTTTTTGGGTTAGGCGATCAGCAATAATTGGGAAGATATTTCGATTGATAAACTGGGGATGATTGGCTAATAGCTGCGTAAAAGGGGTATCTGGCCAGCGTTCAATTTCGGCCGTAATGACTGAATGTTGATAAGGAATCGTATCGGGATCATCATCTAGCCCCACAGGAAAGACTTTAATACCTAATGGTTCGCCAGCTTGTCTGAGCATGCGCCCTAATTGACCATTGCCAAGCACACATACAGTTTGAGTTGTCATTTTATGCTTCTACTCTTGGATCAGGATTATTTAATACTTCATCGGTTTGGCTTAAGCGCCATGTCGATAATCGTTGATAAATGTCTTTATCATGTAATGCCAAAATTTGAGCCGCCAATAATGCGGCATTTGCTGCACCCGCTTTACCGATAGCTAATGTGCCAACCGGAATGCCTTTTGGCATTTGAACAATGGAATATAAACTATCTAAGCCACTTAATGCTGCGCTTTGTACAGGCACCCCCAATACCGGCACAAGCGTTTTTGCCGCTAACATACCGGGCAGATGAGCAGCTCCGCCAGCCCCGGCAATAATTACTTCAAATCCTCGTTGCTTTGCATCTTGAGCAAATTGAAATAATTTATCGGGTGTACGATGTGCTGAGACAATTTCGACATGATAAGTAATGGCTAATGCATCAAGGATATCAGCCGCATGTTGCATTGTGTTCCAATCACTTTTAGAGCCCATGACAATGGCTATTTTAGGTTGAATATGCATAGATATAGATGTGAAGATATCAAGTGTTAAGTGTACGAAAGTATACACTAAAATTTAATTATTGAGGATAAAAAAAAGCCAGTATTTGGGGGTAACTATATTTGATTGGACAAACGTAACCTGTTCACCGTTTACGTTTTAAGGACTTTACCGTTAGCTGGTTTTGTTACTATAAATAGCCCAATAAGGTTGATATCCGCCGACAGCCGTCGGCGGCAGTTGTTTTTAAATTACGGTTTTATTGCGGCAACAATTTTGATTTCGATTAAGTATTCATCTTTCATTAATCCAGCCTGTACGGTACAGCGAACTGGTGCACTTCCTTTTGCCACCCATTCATCCCATGCTTTATTCATAGCAGCAAAATCACTTTTGTTCACTAAAAAAATGGTTACATCTAAAAGTTGTGATTTGTCGCTATTAGCTCTTGCTAAGATTAGATCAATCTCTGCTAATGCGCTTTTGGTTTGCGCATAAGCATCATTAATCAAGTCACTCGGTACACTGGTGTAATAAATAACATTATTGTGGATCACCGCTTCAGACCAGCGATCAGCCGGGTCAATTCGTTTTATGGTCATCATATTTTCCTTTTTTGATGAATAATTAAGAGACTTTAATAAAATCGGCTCGCAATTGTTTTATCTCATCACGTAGTACGCCAGCTTTTTCAAACTCAAGATTTTGTGCTGCTTCGTACATCATCGCTTCAAGCTCTTTGACTCTTGCTTGAACTTCTTTCACCGATACATAGTTATACGATTTACCTGGTTCGAAGGCCTGTACTTTAGCAGTAGATTTTTTAGTGCTCAATCCGGCATCTAAAATATCTTTGATCTCTTTACGGACTGATTTTGGTGTTATGCCATGCTCAGTGTTGAAATCTTCCTGTTTTTTACGACGACGAGCGGTTTCATCAATGGTTTTTTGCATAGCTGGCGTAATTTTGTCCGCATATAATATTGCTCGACCATTAACATTACGAGCGGCACGGCCTACCGTTTGTATCAATGAACTTTCCGAACGTAAAAAGCCTTCTCTGTCAGCATCAAGTATTGCGATAAGGGAAACCTCAGGAATATCGAGCCCTTCTCGTAATAAGTTAATACCCACTAAAACATCAACTTTACCCAGACGTAAATCACGAATAATCTCCATTCGTTCAACAGTATTGATATCTGAGTGTAGATATTTAACTTTAACATTATGCTCAGAAAGATAATCAGTTAAGTTTTCTGCCATACGTTTAGTTAAGGTTGTCACCAGCACGCGTTCATCGTTACGCATCCGGATTTTGATTTCAGAAAGTAGATCATCGACCTGAGTCGCAACCGGTCTAACCTCAATAATAGGATCAAGTAGTCCGGTTGGTCTAACCACCTGTTCAATAATCTCTCCACCAGATTTTTCAATTTCATATTTCGCTGGCGTTGCCGATACATAGATCGTTTGCGGCATTATATTTTCAAATTCTGAAAATTTTAATGGTCGATTATCTAATGCAGAAGGTAGACGAAAACCGTACTCAACCAAATTGAGCTTACGGGATCGGTCACCATTATACATAGCCCCTAACTGCGGTATCGCAACATGCGATTCATCAATAAATAATAAACCGTCAGCGGGTAGATAATCAAATAATGTTGCTGGCGGATCACCCGGATTACGCTGTGCCAAAAAGCGGGAATAGTTTTCTATCCCGGAACAGTACCCCAATTCGGTCATCATTTCGATATCAAATAAGGTACGTTGAGTTAATCGTTGTTCTTCTAAAAGACGATTATTGTCTAATAGCACCTTTTGACGCTCTTTAAGCTCTTGCTTAATTTGCGCAATGGCATTATCCATGATATTTCTTGGCGTAACATAGTGCGTTTTTGGATAAATAGTGATGCGCGGCACTTCATTGATACTATTGCCAGTTAATGGATCGAACATGACTATCTTTTCAACTTCATCATCAAACAGTTCTACTCTTACCGCCAGTTCATCAGAATCCGCCGGGAAAATATCGATAACATCGCCTCTTACCCGAAACGTACCACGACTAAATCCGAGTTCATTTCGAGTATATTGCAACTCTGCCAATCGATTTAAGATTGAACGTTGATCGGTGATTGTTCCTCGAGTTAAATGCAAAATCATTGACATATATGTTTCAGGCGCACCTAACCCATAGATAGCTGAAACCGAAGCAACAATTACCACATCACGTCTTTCTAATAGTGATTTGGTGGCAGAAAGGCGCATTTGTTCAATGTGCTCATTAATAGAAGCATCTTTTTCAATAAACGTATCAGTCGACGGTACATACGATTCAGGCTGATAATAATCATAGTAAGACACAAAATATTCAACGGCATTTTCCGGAAAGAAAGCTTTCATTTCGCCATAAAGTTGCGCTGCTAATGTTTTATTTGGCGCAAGAATTATTGTTGGGCGATTATGTTTAGCTATCACATTGGCCATGGTGAATGTTTTACCTGAACCTGTAACACCTAACAATGTTTGATGTGCAATTCCGTCATCAAGGTTTTGATTAATCCTACTTATTGCTGCTGGTTGATCACCAGCAGGTTTGAAATCGGAACATAATTTAAATTTTCTCATTACATCGCAACCTAATATTTTACCTATTAATAAAAATTATCCCCAAAAAGACTTGACCTTTTCAAATCTTATATTTTTTGTGCATTTGATATAAAAACGCATAAGAATAATAACGAAATGATAACTTGATTTATGCTAACTTATTGATAAATAACAATTTCACGCTTCATGATTAAGTTGTAACCAAACCGAGTTAAAACCTGTTAGCCATTGAGGTCAGCACACTTTTCAATAATCTATTCACAGAGTTATCCACAGGCATCGGGGATAACTTCATAAGTATAACCTTTATAAACTTTTTTCATTTTTTCCGGTAAAATTTAACCATGACAAAAAAGTTTTTTTGATGATTTTTCCTATTTTTCAATTTCGGTTCAATAGGTTTTACCAAATACTTAATTTAATTTTTCAATTTTATATTGATAGCTAAAATCAACCTTGGGCACAAAAGTTAGTCGATGAGTGATGCATTTTGGCGCATCCTCGGCATGATGTGATACAAATAACAATTGTGTGTGTCCGTTATTGATTAAGCGATCAATCCAGCGTTTAACTAATTCTCGATTTAAATGGTCAAGACCCTGTAAAGGCTCATCCAAAATCAATAATGTTGGATGCTTCACCAGTGCTCGAGCAATTAATACCAGCCGTTGTTGCCCCCAAGACAGTGATTGAAACGGTTTATCCGCTTGCTGTGTTAATCCTAAAATTGATAACCACTCATCTGCCAGTTTCGACTGCTTATCACTAATAGCTTGATATACGCCAATTGAATCAAAATAGCCGGAAACTAATACATTTTTGACACTAGAACTAACACGATAATCCAGGTGTAAACTGCTACTTACATAACCAATATGACGTTTAATATCCCAAATCGTTTCACCGGTTCCCCGTTTACGACCAAATAAAGTCAGATCATTATTATATCCCTGCGGATGATCACCGGTAACTAAACTTAACAACGTTGACTTACCCGCACCATTAGGGCCAACAATTTGCCAATTTTCATGAGCTTTAACTTGCCAGTTTAAACCTGCTATGATGACTTTGTCGTCATATTGAACATGTCCATTAATCAGATTAATACGATCTAAGGTATCGGATAGCGGTGCAGGTGATTGCTCGGGATCGGGCAAATCTGCGTTAGGCAAACTTTCAAGATCAGCCAGTAGTTTTACTGTTTCATCGTCTAATATTGTGTCTTTTAGTCCAAATTTCAATAGCTGGCAATCGGCTAATAAGCCAATATAGTTAACAAAAAGAGGGATTTCATTAAAGCGATTTAAAATCAATATGATAGTAATGCCTTGCTTAGATAACTCGCTTAACTTTTCTGCTAAATTTTCTCGGGATAATTGATCCAGTCCATCAAATGGCTCATCTAAAATTAATAATTCAGGCTTTGACATTAATGTGCGGCATATTAAGGTTTTACGCGTTTCACCGGTGGATAGGTATTTAAAACGTCTATCTAAAAGATGAGCAATGCCAAATTGTTCTGCTAATTGCTGACAAAGTTTATCATCAACTGTTTTTTCTTGAATAATTTGCGCGGTAGTGAGTCCTGTATCATCCTCCCCTTCACTTAACATATCGGTATTATTACGTTTCCACTCCTCATCAATCAGTTTTTGTAGCTGTTCAAAAGAGATATGCGCTGAGGATTTAAATTGATTGTTAACCTGCCCGGACAATAATGGTTGTTCAGAAGCTAGCGCTTTTGCCAGTACTGATTTGCCACTGCCATTACGCCCAACAAAAGCAACACTGGTTCCTTTATCGATTGTTAAAGATTCGATGATAAACACTTTATAATCATTGATTTTATAGTGTGCATTTTCAATATGTAACATAACTACCTCAATAAACTAAACTAATGTTGCGACAATAATGTGTTGGGGATCAATAGATAACGTGATTTGTTTGCCTACCGTTAAAGCGAGAGGTTCAATTTCACAGGTTAATTTACTGGCATAGAGCATTAAACCCGACGGTAATGAAATAGCAATTTCGCTCCACTGCCCCTCTTTGGTTATCGTTTCTACTTTACCGAGTAGACAATTTTGGTTGCTATCATTAAATTCAATTAAAGGCGCTTTAATTAATAAAAGAACAGATTTATCAATGCTTAATTTCAATCGTTCAATACTTTGCTGGGTGATATAAGCTTTTAACTCTGTCTGTTTATCATTCAACTTAACATCGATAAAGCCAGCAATAGTGTTCGTTTCAATCTGCTGCACGCTACCATACAATTGGTTACGCGCACTGGTTTGTAAGGATAATTTTGCCGTTGTCTTTAAAATATCATCAAGCGGTATCTCATCATCACTTAATATTTGAAAAGCGTTATGCTGAAGTTGTGTCAGCAGATCATAAAGTTGAATAAACCTAACGCCATAAGCGCTTAATTTTGTCCCGCCACCATTTTTACCACCAGTTGCGGTAATCAGAAAAGGTTTAGGAGCTAATTGATTGATTTCATTGATAGCATCCCAGGCAGTTCTGTAGCTAATGCCAATTGATTTTGCCGCCTGACTTAGAGAGCCTGTGTGCTCTATCGCTTTTAATAATGCAATACGTCTTGCATCAGTAAATAATTGCTGATTGAGTTTTAATGTTAAAAATATTTCTGGCGAGAACATCTTGCTAACCCTTGATAAGCTTTACAGCGACTTTTTGCCTACAGATTAATCTATTTTAGACGCTTTTTGCCTAGGGTTCAAAGTCTGTACTTGTTGTTGGTCATTATATGATAATTTGGTGAATATTGTTTTATTTATTCAATTTGATTAACTATTGATCTTTAATTGTACTTTATAAATTTTTTTGATAGCATCGTTATGTATTATTTTATATAACGATGCTGTGGTTAAGTGATTAATCAATTTTATCGTTAAATTGTTGTCATAATGGAATTTGTGAGGGATTAAATGAAAAAATTAACTGGATTTATTTTTGGATTGACAGCTTTGATACTGTCGTTTTCGGCTCTAGCTACACAAAAAGTAACGGTTTTTGCCGCTGCTTCGTTAACTAATGCTATGCAAGTTATTGCTACAGCCTATAAAGCAGAGCATCAAGATGCAGAAATTGTCTTTTCATTTGCTTCCTCTTCAGTTTTAGCTAAGCAGATTGAACAAGGTGCCCCAGCCGATATTTTTATGTCAGCAGATCAAAAATGGATGACATATCTTATCGATCATCAGTTAACCAAAAATAAAGAAGATCTATTAAAAAATAGTTTAGTTCTTATTGCACCAAAGCAAGCGAAAATTGATCAAGTCGATATTAATAAAGATACTAATTGGCAAGCCATTTTACCCAAAGGCGAAAGATTAGCTATTGGTGATCCTCAACATGTGCCAGCCGGACTTTATGCTAAAGAGTCGTTAACTCATTTAGGTGTGTATGATAAGCTAGCGCCACAATTTGCCCCTGCCAGTAATGTCCGTGATGCATTAATGTTAGTTGAACGCAATGAAGCAGCTTTAGGTATTGTTTATAGTACGGATGCTAAAGTAAGTGATAAAGTGAAAATTGTTGGTACTTTCCCGGCTGATACTTTTGAATCGATTGAATATCCCATAACAATGTTAAAATCGGAAGCTAATGATTTTTATCAGTACTTAAAATCACCACAGGCTAAGGCAATTTTCGAAAAATATGGATTTATCACTAAATAATCTATTTTATTATGATATTAACGCAATTTGAATGGCAAACCTTACTGCTAAGCTTGAAAGTTGCCGGTGCGGCAATTTTATTTAGTCTGCCACTAGGCATTTTAACAGCTTGGATTTTAGCCCGCTGTCAATTTTGGGGAAAATCTCTCTTTGATAGCGTTGTCCATCTACCTTTAGTTTTGCCACCTGTTGTGTTAGGTTATCTGTTACTTTTGACAATGGGGCGTCATGGGGTAATTGGCGAGTGGTTAAATCATTTTTTCCATATTAGTTTCAGTTTTAATTGGCAAGGTGCAGCGTTGGCCTCTGCAGTGGTTGCTTTCCCGTTAATGGTACGGTCTATACGTTTAGCCATTGAATCTATCGATATTCGTTTAGAAAATGTAGCACGTACATTAGGCGCTAGCTCGTTACGTGTATTTGTTACAATCACCTTACCCTTAGCTTTTCCCGGTGTTTTAATGGGTATTGTTCTCGGGTTTGCTCGCTGTTTAGGTGAGTTTGGTGCGACCATAACTTTTGTCTCAAATATTCAGGGCGAAACACGAACTTTACCATTAGCTATGTATACCTTGCTGCAAATGCCTAATGGTGAATCAGCCGCACTGAGGTTGTGCATTATCTCGATAGTGTTATCACTGGTTGCCCTATTCTTATCTGAAATGTTAAACCGCTGGCATAAAAAGAAGCTGGCAGGGTGATCGGTTATGTTAAAATTAGCAGTGAGCAAACGACTCTCTTCATTTATTTTTGAATTTAACCATACCATAAACTGCCAAGGCGTAACTGCTGTTTTAGGCGTTTCAGGTTCGGGAAAATCAACCTTAATCAATCTTATTAACGGGTTAATCAAACCCGATCAGGGCTTTATTCAACTGAATGATGAAACATTAGTTGATATTGAACAACGACAGTTTATCTTACCGAATAAACGAGATATCGGTACGGTTTTTCAAGATGCTTTGCTTTTTCCCCATTTTACAGTTTCAAAAAATCTGACCTATGGCGCTAAAGGGATTAAGTCGCCCAAATTTGATGAAATTGTTGATGTGCTTAACATCAGTGCCTTATTAAATCGTTATCCAGCAATGTTATCAGGCGGTGAAAAACAGCGTGTTGCCATTGGGCGAGCATTACTTACTAATCCCAAATTGCTGCTAATGGACGAGCCACTATCAGCATTGGATATGCCACGTAAAAGAGAATTATTGAGTTATATTACCAAATTGGTTAGTGATTTTAATATACCTATTATCTATGTCACTCATAATATCAACGAAGTGAAGTGTATAGCAGATGAAGTCGTCATTTTAGATCAGGGGCGATTACTTAATTTTGGAAAAACTGATGATATATTGCAAAGTGATTATTTAAAAGCGTGGTTATAAAGTGATACAGTTTCGCTGTTACTCTCATGCTTAATGTACGAAACACCGTCATGCCAAGCGCCTAGAACGATTCTGCTAGCTTGACGACCATTAATTAAAAAGTGATGCGTAGCAGGTTTATGGGTATGGCCATGTATCATAATATTGGCGTTATGCTGTTTCATCATTGCTTCAACCGCTTGCTGGTTAACATCCATAATGTTTTCAGACTTGACTTGATTATGCGCACTGCTTTCTTGCCGTAATTTTCCGGCGATTTTCGTGCGAATCGTGCGTGGTAACAGTAAAAAGAGCTTTTGCAACCACTTATTATGCATCACCTTACGGAATTTTTGATATTGCCGATCGTCAATACAGAGTAGATCACCATGCAAAAAAAGGATATTTTGGTTTTGATTATCAATACAATTTACATCAGGCAATATCGTCATATCACACAATTGGGCGTACTTTTTTCCTAACAGAAAATCACGATTACCATGGACAAAAAATTTTTTGATATGGCGTTCTGTCAGAGATTGTAATGCGTCAGCCACTTTTTGATGTAACGGTGTATTGACATCATCACCAATCCAATAATCAAATAGGTCGCCGAGTATGTAGAGTTCACAATGATCGGGTAGCTGCTCTAAGAAAGACAAAAAGCCTGCGGTGATATCGAAACAACCGCAGGCAGATGTATTGTCAGCAAGATGAATATCTGCAATAAAATAGCGTGTTGGATTATTCAACCGTAACACTCTTGATTAAAACCTCTTCCACAGGAACATCAGAATGCATACCGGAACGCCCTGTTTTGACAGCTTTAATTTTATCAACGACATCCATACCGTCTACAACTTCCGCAAAAACGCAGTAGCCATAGCCATTGACATCAGATGAACGGTAATTGAGGTAGTCATTATCGACCACATTGATAAAAAATTGCGCCGTAGCAGAATGTGGATCAGAAGTACGCGCCATAGCTAATGTACCACGATTATTTTTTAAACCATTATCAGCTTCGTTTTTGATTGGCGCTTTGGTTTTCTTTTGTTGCATATCCGGTCCGAAACCACCACCTTGAATCATGAAATTATTAATCACTCGGTGGAAGATTGTATTATCGTAAAAACCCTCTTTGCAGTATTCAATAAAATTTTTTACCGTTTCCGGTGCTTTATCTTCATGGGTTTTAATTTTGATATCACCGTATGAAGTGTGAAATATAACCATAAAATGTTCCTTATTTTCATTTTTATTTTATTTTACATCTAAAAAATCTGAAATCTTGTGACATGGTATTGCCCTATCGACTAACTAAACTTTTCACAAGCTTCGAATGTATTACTCATCAACATCGCTACTGTCATTGGACCGACTCCACCAGGAACTGGGGTAATCCAACCTGCACGCTTAGCAGCTTCGTCAAACTCGACATCCCCCACTAATTTACCATTGGCTAATCGGTTAATGCCAACATCGATAACAATTGCACCCGGCTTAATCCACTCGCCTTTCACGTAATTGGCAATTCCCACTCCGGCAACAACAATATCAGCATTGCTGACATGTTTTGCTAAATCAACAGTGCGAGAATGAGTGATAGTTGTTGTACATCCTAACAATAATAACTCCAGTGCCATTGGGCGCCCAACGATACTTGAGGCACCCACTACCGTTGCATTAAGACCCGATAGGTTTACTCCGGTTGATTCTAACATTTTAACAACACCATAAGGGGTGCATGGGCGTAAAATAGGGTCTCGCTGTAATAAATGACCAATATTATAAGGGTGAAAACCATCGACATCTTTACGTGGATCTATGCGTTCAAGCACCTTAGTTTTATCAATATTGTCCGGTAATGGGAGTTGAACTAAAATACCATGTACCTCAGGACGTTGATTAAGTTCATCAATTAGCGCTAATAAATCAGCTGTTGTAGAGCTTGGAAAATCATAAGCAAATGAAGCAAAACCAACATCATCACAAGCTTTTTGCTTATTGCTGACATAAATTTTAGATGCAGGGTCGGAGCCTACCTGTATAACCGCTAGCCCCGGAGGAGTTAATCCTTTTTCAACACGTGCTTTAACTTTACTCGCTATGTCATTGCGGATTTGTTGCGATAACGCTTTTCCATCAATTATTTGTGCACTCATAAGTCTTCATTTCTATGTTTACTGAAAATATTATTCTCGCAAAAGTTTTTATTAATGTCTATTCAGTTATGGTTGATTGGTTAAGTTCAGTCAATATTTGTTTATAATTTTGGTCAAAATTGGTTATAACTGAACAAATATTGGCTTCAAAAGCTTTAAGTTTAGGCTTTTGCGCCTTCCATTCGTTTTTGGAAATCTCTTTAATTGCACCCATATTTTTGAAAAAATTAAAATGCAAAATACTGCCACCGACCACATTATAAAAAATACGTTCGCCAATATCTTGTCCTTCTTTTTTTAGATTATTAAAATTTTCAAAGTGAAATTGAGTATTACCTTGTTCAGTGATAATGGCAGTATGAAGCAACTTGACCAAGCGTTTATACAATTTATTTAATTCACTTTTCAGCTCACTATCATCACTTAATTGATTTATTATAGCTTGATCAAAACTTGTTTTTATCTCAAGTAAAAGGTCTAAAGATTGTTGTTCAAGCTTAGGTAGCTGAATCCGAAAATCCTTTTGAAATTGGATTAATTTTTTTTGTAAGGCACGATTTGGCGTTATCGATTTTTGATTTAATATTACATTACCGTTTGGCAAAATAATCAAATCATCCTTTTTATTGTAAATATGCACACTCTCTTTGCTGATAGAGATGTCATAACTGGGTTTAGCAGCACACTCTTTTTTAGCAGCATAGACACTCATGGGTAATAACAAAACGATTAATAATATTTTTTTTAACATATTTATATCCAATTAGTTAATTACAACCGATTATAGCTTTCGCTTGTCAATAAGCATAATAAATAATATTTATTTTTGCTATTTCAAGAAAAGTTTAGTTATAACAGGCTGACTAAAAAACAGTCTTTATTCTCTAATAATATAATCATATTATAAAAATAATGTTGCTGGCTGTTTCAAAAGTGCGATGAAATATATGAAAAAATAAGCAATCTAATTTTGATGATCCACCTTAAGGCCTTTTTAACTTTCCAATTTGATTATCAATAGATATAATCTATTTAAACAAATATGTTTAACAACTTTTTTTTCTTCAAAACTAAAGTATAGTGAACATATCATTAATATCAATGAAAGAGGTGACAAATGTATACTGTAATTTTTGGTCGTCAAGGCTGTCCGTATTGCGTACGAGCGAAAGAGTTAGCCGAAAAATTATCGCAAGAACGTGATGATTTTTCTTATCGTTATGTCGACATTAATGCAGAAGGCATTACTAAAGAAGATCTTTCTAAAAGTGTGGGTAAGCCAGTTGAAACTGTGCCACAAATCTTTATTGATGAAAAACCAATTGGTGGATGCACTGACTTTGAAGCTTATGCTAAAGAGCATTTAGGTCTTTTCAAAGAGTAATCTTTCATCATCAAATTCTATTTAAAAGCCACTTAATTGTGGCTTTTTTTATCGCCCCGGTAACTTTTTCCATGTTACTTCGTTTCGTAAATAGGTGGGTTCAGCATCCTGTACATTTACCCACTCATTGTTTTGCCATTTTTGTTCAGCAATGACAATCAAATCTTGAGCTTCGGGCAGTAAAACATCACTTTGTTTAATGTTCGTTATCATATCCGGATAAGTTTGCCAGCCGGTACCTGCACAATAAGTTGAGCTGGTTATCGTTTGTATTTTGTCACCGACTTTTTCAGGTGCAACAACGCAAGGAGTGATAACCGCTTGCCATTGATCATCGATATAATGGTATTGTCCTAAGTAGACTTCGTTCATTCTGGCATCGATTGCTGCAATTACATCGGTTGCTTGTTTGTTACGATATGCCCCTTGAGCTAAAGTCATTAACGTTGATACGCCTATCATTGGTTTATCAAGCCCCAATGCTAAACCTTGGGCGACCCCAATGCCAATTCGAACACCGGTAAAACTTCCGGGGCCTTGGCCAAAAGCAATAGCATCAACTTGAGAGAGTGAGCAGTCAGATTGGTGCAATATTTTATCTACCATAGGGAGTATTTGCTTAGTATGGTCTCTGGCTGAGATCATAAAATCTGAAGTGATTTCATTACGATAAAGTAAAGCGACCGAACAAGCTTCAGTTGAAGTATCAATTGCTAATATAGTACTCATTTTTTTCCCAAAAATTTTTGTCTTTTGTTAGTTCTTTGATAATAAGAAATTAATTACTTTATTTATATCTCGTGTTCTGGGTGAAGGCGGTAAACTATTAATAAATGTTGCACCGTATGGTCGCATGACCAGACGATTATCACAAATAATAATTGCACCACGATCATTATGGTGACGTATCAAGCGCCCGACACCTTGTTTTAAGGTGATCACCGCTTCTGGTAGTTGTACATCATTAAACGCATCGCCACCTTGCATTTGACAATCCTCCATACGCGCTTTAATAAGTGGATCGTCCGGAGATGTAAATGGTAACTTATCTATGATAACACATGATAGGGTATCGCCTCTAACATCTATCCCCTCCCAAAAGCTACTGGTAGCGATTAACAGTGCATTACCGCTGGCAACAAACTGATCTAATAATTTTACTTTGCTGGTTTCACCTTGAACCAGTACGGGTAATTGGGTCAGCTCTCTAAACTGCTTAGCCAATGCATTCATCATTGCATAAGAGGTACATAAAAAGAAACATCGCCCATTATTTGCTTCAATCACCGGCAATAGAATATTGACCAGTTTTTCCGCATTACCTTGTTCATTAGGTGAAGGAATATAGCGAGGCACACACATTATGGTTTGATGAGCATAATCAAAAGGGCTTTCTAGTATTAATGAGTCAGCATTGGTTAAGCCTAAACGTTTAGTAAAATAATCTAATTGATTATTGACTGACAAAGTAGCAGAGGTAAATATCCAACTGCCTTTTCGTTCCGCTAATAATTCGGTGAACTTATCAGCAACCGATAATGGTGTTAATGCAAAGAGAAAGTAGTTAAGACTACTTTCATACCAATAACTATAGCCGGTGGTGTTGATCTCTTGAAGTCGTTTTAACAGCAAAGTATATTGGCTTACTCTATCAAAACAGTTATCGAGCGTTGAAGAACGACCAATAGCTAATAACATCACTTCGTGACAAAAGTTTAGCGCATCAAAAAGATAAGATAATTCTTGTTTTACAGCAGGTTGATTAAATAAAGTACGTAAATTACCTTTGGGTGCTTGCTGATTAATGACCAACCGTAAATCTTGAGTGCATTTTTGAAGTTTATCGGCACACTGTTGTAGTTGAGCCATGTCTTTGACTTCGGTGCGATAACAAAGGGTAATTTCTTTGGCTAAATCAAAAAGTTGTCTACTTGTTAATTGTTCGCCGAAATAATGACAAGCTAAATCTGGAAGTTGATGCGCTTCATCAAAAATCATCACATCAGCTTTAGGTATGAGTTCGCCAAATCCGGTGTCTTTTACTACCACATCCGCTAAAAATAGATGATGATTGACAACAACAACATCCGCATTTAATGCTCGCTTTCTGGCTTTGACGACATAGCAATCGTTATAATGTTCACAATCACTTCCAAGACAACTATCATTAGTGCTGGTTAAAATAGGCCAAATCGGATTATCTTCAGTAACCGTGGTGCATTTACTAATATCGCCATCTTTGGTTTTAATCGACCAGTTTTTGACCCTAGCCAAATCAACACGTAAATCTTTATTGAGATCACCGGCGGCGGCATATTGATGATACAAACGTTCTAAACAAAGATAGTTCGATCTCCCTTTCAGTAACGATATTTTACCCGTGTAATTTAATGCCTTTTTGATAATCGGTAGATCTTTACTAAATAGTTGTTCTTGTAAGTTTTTAGATCCTGTTGAAAGTATCACTTTCTTTTCACTGCGCAAGGCAGGTACAAGATAAGCGAAAGTTTTACCCGTTCCGGTACCTGCTTCAACCACAAGAGCATGTTGTTTTTCTATCGATTCGGAAACTTTACTCGCCATGTTGCGTTGTGGCTCTCTTGCCACAAAGCCGTCTATCGCTTTAGCCAGTAAACCATTTTCTGCAAAATCATCAATCACTTAACATGCACCTGATAAAAAGATAAATTCAACACATTAATCAAAATAAGAAAATCTATTTAGGAATATTAAAACGCAATGAAAGTTGAGTAAGTTCATTTATGCTGATATGAATTTATTTTATAGAATTGAACAATTAACCACTTAAATAAGTGGCATACTATACCAATAACCGAAAGAAAAAGATATACAGGATTAGTTTACACATCGACTAAATCATATTTTTATGCCTAATAATCAATTGATTAAATATTACTGAAAGATGAATAATCGTTAAATCATAAACGTTTGGATAAGCCAATATTGATTAATATTTCAATTAATTTTTCTCAGAGAGAGAATCGCATTTTATTTCAGCAATTTGGTTTTTAAATAGATCAAATAGTGACCTATCCCGGACAAATATTTTTTTTGTTTAAACATCAATCGAGAGTAAGCCCGTATTGATGAGGTTTTCTTTGCACAATAAAGTGGTAAACAATCATTTCGCCATGGGGATTGTTCTAAATAGTTGTCAAACAATCTGGAGCGATATGGCTGATGCCATGGCTTATTTTTGGTGATGTAATGGATAAGAACCGTATCTTGTGGCACATTGGCATCTTCATTACCATTAACCGATAATGCAAGCAAATTATTATACTTTTGCGGCAAGATAAATCTTTTTTCACCAATGGCAATATTTAACACATCTTGATCAGGAAATTGGTATTTTTCACCACTATTTAAAAGTTTTAATGTCTTCGATGTGATATCTTGCTGACACCAAAGCGGCACATTAATTAACATAACACCTGAATTGAAATACGTGCCAAATATAACATCATATTTAGCGCATTGCGATTGTTGCATATAGGGCATATCAGCAACAGCTGCTACAATAATAGAATCTAAATTAATTTGTTCAATTAAATCCAATTTTTTAATACAAAGCGTATCACTATCAATATACAATAATTTGGTAGCAATATCTTTTAAGATCATTGGCGCTATCAATCTGACGCAAGCGGCAATAGGAAATTGTTCGGTATTTTTTTTATCAATTTTAAACTGATCATTAATCACATATTCAGTTATAGCAACATCATTAGCTTTGATAAGAGAGAGTTTCTTTCTATTTTCATCATTTAGATTATGGGTAAAAAGATGAAAATGAATTGGCTGTTTTTGATTATTTTCAATAACCGAAATAATATCGACTCCAGCAGATAAAGCGTAGTTATCATCAAAACATAAAAGAATATGCAATACGTGTTTAGCATCTGAAAAAACACAAGACAATAATTCATTTTTTTTATTAATAAATGCATCAACATTAATCACAATCTAACCCTTAATGTTTTTTACAAGCTTTATGTTTTAGATAAAGGAGATAATATTTAATAGCGGCAAAATATTTGTGTTGACTGGCAAGTAATTTTGCATATCGTCTGGTTGTAGAAGGTGCATTTTCATTCGCTACTAACAATTTATCGTTTGCCCACGGTGAGGATGACAAATATCGTTGATAAAGTGGTGTTAAATATAATTGGTACCAAGGTTTATTGCCAGTGACATAATGAATTATCACCGCATCATTGCCAATCACACTATCTTCTTTTCCGCCTACCGTTAATGAGGTAAGAATATTAAAACGTTTAGGTAAAAATGCTGTTTTACCTTGCATCAAAATATTTAATACATCTTGATCAGCAAACTTATATACTTTACCGCTATTTATCATAGCAAACGCTTTATCGGTAAGATTATTATCTACCCACATATCAGTATTAATATAGATCATTCCGGCATTAAAATATTCACCGTAAGGGATATCACAAGCTGGGCATTGCTTTTCCTGTGTTTTATCAACATCAGGTACTACTGCTGCATATTTATCACTTAAGTCAGTGTGAATTAATTCATTGAGATTATTTGTACAAAGTACATCGCAATCTAAATATAAAACTCGCGAAGTTACTTTATTTAATATCTGAGGAACGACAAATCGTAAGCAGGTTGAGGCTGATACATGCAATACTAATGTATCAGGATTAATCGAAAAATCATCCCCAATTTCATAACAAATTATGCTAACATTATCGCTGTTTAGTTGATTAAATCTTGATATTTTTTCATTAGTTACATTATTAGCAAACAAATGGAATACCAGATTCTTATCCAAATTATTTGAAATAACCGAAGACATCGCTATTCCTGCTGGCATTGCATAATTGTCATCAAAACAAAATGCAATATGTGTGGTTTCTAAAGATGCTTGAGCATTTTCAAATAATGTATTAATTTTTTTGATAAAAAGATTTTCTTTCATTTTTTACTAATATTTAAGGATGATTTTAGAAAATTTGAAATAACATTGTAACATACGTTAAATTAAACAATGAAGTAATAATCAATTTTATATTGACATATTAATTGGGTAATGACTAAATATCATAATAGGTTATTTAAGAGTGTCTGAAATGAATAATATTATTAATATCGCATATTGTACTGATTCAAATTATCTTGAACATGTAGGCGTGTCGATAAGCTCTATAGTACATAATAATCTCAATAATAATATTCATTTTCATGTTTTTTTGTATGATGTTTCGCAAGAAGAACAACAGAAGTTACAACAACTTAGCTCTTCAATTACGCTATATTCAATTCCTGTAGAGGAGTTGACAAAATATTCTGATACTCAAAATAACAAAGTCAAACATATCAATCGGTCGATGTATATACGACTATCAGTTCCCAGACTATTAAATGGTATTGTTGATAAATTCATTTATCTTGATGCGGATACTTTATGTTTTGCTGATATTTCTTCAATTTTAGATATCAATATAGATTCAGTGATATGTGCTGTAACGCCCGATTCATTGGATAAACAAAATATGTTGAAAAATCAGGAAAGACTTCAACTTAATTCAACCAATTATTTTAACTCGGGCCTTTTATATATTAATGTTCATAAGTGGATTGAGTTTGATACTGAAAACAAAGTTAATCAGATACTACTTTCTTCTGAAAACAAAAATCTAGTCTATCCTGATCAAGATGCTTTAAATATCGTATTAGAAAATCAAGTTTTATGGATAGATCCAAAATGGAATTATTTATTTACCTGGATGAATGATAAGCAAAAAGAGACATTTTTTTACGATAAAGCGTCATTACCATGCATAATTCATTTCACTGGCGCAAGGAAGATGTGGTATCAAGAACACACCGGACTTGCACAAAATTTGTATAATTTTTATAAACACTTCACCCCTTGGGCAAATACTCCTCTTAAAAGTTATAAGCATAAAATGCGGGTTAATGATTATCGTATTTATGCTAAGTCCTTTTTTAAAAAAGGGCAATTTTTTACAAGCCTAAAGTATTTTCTTACTTATATTAAGTTAAAAATAGTGAAAAAAAATTAAACTAGTTTTCTTAACAAATATAAATAATAGAATTTAATCGATAAGCTAAATTGTTTTTCTTTGAAACAGTGTTTTGCATAATTGCGTAACCATGATTTCTTTAATGCAAGCGGTCGAGGAGTATTGTTCCAAGGCGATAGAGCATGATAGCTTTGAAATAACTGAGAGTTAAATGTCTGATACCATGGCTTGTATCCAGTAACATAGTGTAATAACACGGTGTAAGGTGCTATCGCTTTTTCTTCATTACAAGGGAAAGTAATATGAATTTTAGTATTATATTTGATAGGTAATAATAATGTTTTATTCTCTAGCAAAATATTTAAAACGTCCTGATCGGCAAAGTGATAAATATTTCCGTCGTTGACCTTCTCAATACATTTATTAGTAAGATCATCTTGCATCCATTTTTCAGAATTTATCAATAAAACACCTGAATTAAAGTATCTTTCAGAATCAATATCATATAATTGCTTTATTTTGTTTTGCATCGGCTTATCATCGGATATCACCGCAGCAACATAATTTGAAATATCAGTATTATATAATTCTGAAATAGGCTTCAAACAAAGAATATCACTATCGATATAGAGAAATTTCTTAGTTTGTGAATACAATAAAGCTGGTAAAATAAAACGAACACAGGATACAGCTGATAAATAACCAAGTACTAATGTATTGGGATTAATTTCAAAATTATCATTTAAATAATAGATTTTAATAGTGACTTGTTGATTAACTAACTCTTTAAACTTAGCTATATTTTCTAATGAAACATTATCGACTAAAAGATGAAAACAAAAACATGAAGAGCTATTGTTTTTTATCACAGAAGTTATTGTTACCCCAGCAGGCATTGCATAATTATCATCAAAGGCTAATGCTATGTGCAACATATTTGAATTTGGTTCATTACTTTCTGAAAAAGTCTCCATTTTATTTACAAATTTCTTCCAATCAAACATACATCATTCTCAATTAATTTTTCTATCTGAATAAAGTTCTTACCACTTATAAATAATCGTTTAAAATAAATTGATAATTTATAGAAAGGATTTTTACATTGTGCTAATATTTTAGAATATAAAGTGAACATTTGAAACCATGCTATCATACAAAGTTACAAAAGAAATAATAAAAATCATAACTTTTCCTATTTTTCTATCTCCGGTTAGAAAAAAAGTTAAAAATTACCTAAAAAACGAAGTTTTTAATCTGCCTTATCGTAAACAGAAAGAATTTTATGATCATATTGTTAAATATTGTAGTCATACTGCTCAAGTCAATTGCGAAGCAGCCTTTACCCCTCCGGAGCAATTACCGATTTGGCAAATTTGGTTTCAAGGTGAAGCTAGTGCACCAAATATTGTTAAATTATGTTTCGAAAGCGTGGAAAAGTATGCTGGCGACCGTAAAATTATTCGGCTAACAGAAGAAAATTATCTTGATTATATTGAGTTGCCAGAATATATCATTGAAAAATATAAAAAAGGCATTATCACGCCAGTACATTTATCAGATATTATTCGAGTTTGCTTATTGGCAAAATATGGCGGTACTTGGATTGATGCGACAGTTTTATTAACTCATAAGATACCATCCCAAATTCTTCAATCCAATTTTTTTGCTTTTCGCATTACTAAAGACAGTGCTTGGTTTGATTGCCACACATATCTGGCATTTGCTAGTTGGTTTATGCATTCTCAACCTAATAATAACTTAATGTGTAGTGTGAGAAACGCCCTTTTTGATTATTGGAAAAATGAAGATAAAATTATTGATTACTTTCTAATATATTTTATTTTTAGATGCCTCATTGATGAGCACAAATGTTTAGCAGATGAATGGAATGCCTCAATTAACTTAATTGAAGAACCGACTCACCTAATGCAATTATCTTTTAATGAAGACTTTTGCTTAGAAAAATTAGAAGAAATCAAAAATAAATCTTCTATACATAAATTAACCTATCGTTATAAAGATAAAGTTAATGGCTCATTTTTAGATAGGTTTTTTAAAGAAAAAGATCTGTTTTATTAAATCTTTCTTGCTCCTAATCTTATTTTTTAGCTATTGATTTTAGGATATAATAACGATAAATAACTATTAATAATTTATTGATATGTATAATATACAAAGCTTCATTGCATCAACTGAGACTATTGCTAAAGCCTCAAACCCAAATTTTTCAACTTTACACATTGCGTTAGGATTCGATGATAATTATGCTATGCCAGCTGGCATAACGATCACTTCAGTAATTAATAATACTTTAGATGTTAATTTGCACTTTCATTTATTTATTGATCAAGTAAGCGAATCAAATATTGAAAAATTTAAACAGCTAGCCGGAGATCGAATTACAATTACAACTTATAGGATGAATAATAATTTTGTCATAAATCCTAAAACTTTAATTCTTCATATTTCGAATGCTTCAACATGTATTCGTTTTATCATACCGGAATTGTTAAATCCAGTAACAGATAAAGTCATTTACCTTGATAGCGATACGATTTGCTTGAAATCATTAGTACCCCTTGCTAATTATAATATTGATGATTATATAGCCGGCGTAATAAGCGATAGCAAAGATATGCAAGAAGCAATCAGCAAAATGTATAGTTTAGATTCAAGCAAATATTTTAATGCGGGTGTATTATTAATTAATACTAAAAATTGGTGTGAAGCGGGTATTACCGAAAAAGCGCTAAATTTGATTAATGACGGTAATGTTTATAAATTTGCTGATCAAGATGTCTTAAATATTTTGTTGGAAAAGAAAACTTTATTATTACCTATTAAGTTCAATACTAAAATAAAGATTTCTATTGACGCGCATCAAGAAAAAAATATAAAACCTTATACGGTGGTATTACATTATATCTCACAAAACAAGCCTTGGTATAAAGTTTACCAGTCGGAAATTTTCCAGCACTATTTACAGCAATCGCCATGGAAAGATGTAGAATTGCCTTTAAGTGGTAATAGTTCTTCTGTAAGAAATTATGCGAAGTATTTGATGAAACTAGGTAAGTATACATCAGCTTTTTATTACTATATCATATATTTGATATACAAATTCTATAATAAAAAATAAAAGGGATAATTTAGCAATGATTGTGAAGAACACTAATTTAACAGTTATTATACCCTGTTACAATGTTGAGTCATATATTGCTAATTGTTTAGATTCTTTAGTTAATCAGACTTGTTTACCAGAAGAAATCATTTGCGTAGATGATGGTTCAACAGACAAAACTGAAGAAATACTAGTTAGATATGCTGCTAAGCATAAGCAAATAAAAATAATTTCTCAACCTAATTTAGGTGTAAGTGCTGCTCGAAACACAGGTATTGAAGCAGCTTCTAAAGATTATGTAATGTTTGTTGATTCAGATGATATAGTTAATACGAACTTATTTAATGAATTTAAAACATCACTAAAAAATAATCCTGAATTAGAATTATTTTACTTTAACTATACATCTTTCAAAGATGAGAAATCTTTGCCTTTGCTTACTGATCTGTCACTAATTGAAACCCCTAAAAAATATTTTGATAGTGGTATAGAGTTATTAGATTTTTTGCTAGAAAAAGAAAATTACTCAGGGGTGACCTGGCAATATATTTTTAAACGTTATTTATTTAAAGAAAAGTTCACCGGGAGAATACACGAAGATCACAAAGTTTCTTTAGCGATTCTTAAAAACGCTCATATTTCATGTTATTTTATGAGCAAATTAGCCTATTTGCATAGAAGTCGCCTTTGTTCGCTATCATCTAATCAACATGTAGATTATAAAAATACTTGTATTTTAAGGGATGTATTGGTTGATTGTTTTGATACGATTAAAAACCTTCCTATATCATCTAATGCTAAAAATAACTACTTTTTTCGGATGAATGTTACTTATTTAGAATTATTACTTAAATCGAGTTACAATTATTCTCTTCAAGAAAGAGAGAGTATAAAAAAAGATTTAGGTTTATTAAAAATTACTATTAGAATGCATAGAAATAATAAAAGAAAAATAATTCAAAACATTTGCTATGCAATCAAATTTTCCAAAAAAAATAAGTGTTCAATAAATACGAAATTAATATTATTAAAATATGCCGTAACTAAAAAACACCCATATACTAATATTGATAATGAAAATTTTTATTATTCAACATTAAGCCAATATTAATTTATTAATTCAGACCTATTTTTCAAATTGTATAGATTTTTGTAGACCCCATTTTTATTAATGAGTTCATTATGGTTACCTTGCTCTACAATTTGGCCATTATCAATGACTAAAATAATATCAGCATTTTCAATTGTAGATAGTCTATGCGCAATAACTATTGCGGTTCTCCCAATTTGTAAGGCATCTAAAGCTTTTTGTATAACCTGCTCTGATTCTGTATCCAATGCTGATGTAGCTTCATCTAAAATCAATATAGGACTATTTCTTAAAAGTGCTCTAGCTATTGAAATTCTCTGTCTTTGACCGCCTGACAATAATATACCGCCTTCCCCGACTTTAGTATTAAATCCATCTTTAAATTCCATAATAAAATCATATGCGTAGGCTTTCTTTGCTGCTTCTTCAATTTCTTCTTGAGTATATTCACCAATTTTGCCATAAGCAATATTATTGGTTATCGTATCATTAAATAAGTGAACATTTTGGGATACTAGTCCTATTTGATTTCGTAAACAATATAATGTTAAATCTTGGATATTATAGCCATCAATTAAAATTTCCCCTTCAGTAATATCATAGAATCGGGTTAATAAGCTAGCTATAGTTGTTTTACCTGATCCGGAACGACCAACCAACGCAACAGTGTCGCCCGCTTTTATATTAAAATTAATGTTACGTAGAGCTAAGTCTTGTCTAGTTTCATAACCAAATGAGACATTATTAAAAATGATTTCACCTTTAACTCTTTCAATATCAATTGTACCTTTATCATCTTCTATAGGCTGTTCTAAAATAGCAAATAATGTCTGACAAGCTGCCATTCCTTTTTGGAAGCCGGCATTAACACTAGTTAGATTTTTAATTGGTTGCATTAGTGCAACTAGAGAAGAAAACACTACAGTAAACTCACCAGGAGTAATATTTAAATCAGGATTACTTGCTGTTACAAGAACAAAAGCAATTGCAAAAGAAATAACTAATTGAACAATAGGAGTAGATAAAGCAGATATGGAAGTTAATTTCATTCCATCCCTACGGAATTTGTTATTCACTTTATTAAAGTTTTTTGATTCTTCTTCTTGAGCGCCAAAGACTATGATTTCTCGGTGCCCTTTTAACATTTGCTCAACAGACATAGTTACATTGCCCATTGAGTTTTGCATATTTTTTGCTAGCTTCCTAAATTTCACAGATATAAAAGTAATTAATCCAATTACGACAGGCGTAATAATGATCAAAGACAAGGATAACTGCCAACTGTTATAAAACATAGTATAAAATAGGCCGCAAATAAAAGCTGATTCACGAATAATTGTAATTAATGCATCTGACGATGAAGCAGCCACCTGATCTGTATCATAAATAATTCGGGATAATAATCGTCCTGTTGAATTTTTATCATAATAACTGACTGGAGCATCAACGAAATGGTTAAATAACTTTTGGCGGATTTTCATTACAATTTTTCCAGAAACAAAAGCGAGAAAAACAGAATAACCATAATTTGCAACGCCTCGTAAAAATACCAAACCCAAGATATAAATAGGTGCCATAAATAAAAAATCTTTATCATTCATGGTGAAACCTTTATCAAGTAACGGACGTAATAAAGCAATTAATGAAGTATCAGCGAATGCACTAACAATTAATAAAATAACTGATAAAAATAAAACAAATTTATATCTTAAGATATAAGGAAAAAGTTTTAAAAAAGTTTTCCAAGTTGATGAGTCTTTATCAATATCGCTATACTTGTCATGATTATTTTGATTTGTATTCTGTTTCATTATTCATTTTTTCAAATTATGAGTTAAATTGCATTTTATGCATTTGTGCATAAATTCCATCTAAATCGATCAATGATATATGATTGCCATCTTCAACAACTTTTCCATCATCAATCACTAGAATTCTATCTGCCTTTTCAATTGTTGATAAACGATGGGCGATTATAATTGACGTACGATTTTTTTGAAGGATTTCAATCGCATCTTGAACTAACTTCTCGGATTCATTATCTAAAGCTGAAGTTGCTTCATCAAGAATTAATATAGGATTATTTCGTAAAAGTACTCGAGCAATAGCTATTCTTTGTCTTTGCCCACCTGATAAAAGAATCCCATTATCACCAACTTCTGTATCAATACCTGATTCTAATTTATCGATAAACTCCATTGCATTGGCTAATTTAGCTGCTTGAATAATATCTTCACGACTATATTTATCTTTTTCACCATAGCTAATATTTTCTGCAATAGTCCCATTAAATAAATGTACCCGTTGGGAGACATAACCAATTTGATGACGCAGCGACTTTAACGTATATTCTTTAATATCAATTGAATCTAAAAGAATTTCACCTTGTGATACATCATAAAATCGTGGAATTAGGTTTGCGATAGTAGATTTACCTGCACCTGAACGCCCAACTAAAGCAATTGTTTGCCCAGCTTGTATATTTAGAGAAATATCATTTAGTGCAGGAGTATTTCGAGTCGGATATGTAAAAGTTACATGTTTAAATTCAATATTGCCTTTTATATTATTAGCTACAATAGTTCCCTTATCATCTTCTAATGGAGAATTCAAAAGCCCAAATAATGACTCGCATGCCATCGAACCTTTTTGTAACTCCACATGTAAACTGGTTAATTCTCGTAATGGGCGCATAACAGCCACCATAGCAGAGAAAACAACAGTAAAAGATCCCGGTGTAATATCTAAGCTTTGATTAGCAACTAAATATAATACAAAACCTAACCCTAATGTGGCAATCAATTGTATAAGAGGTGTCGATAATCTGGATATAACTTCAATTTTTAACATTCCTCTACGAAAACCGTCATTAAGTTTATAAAAATTATTTTTTTCGTATTTTTTTGCATTAAATATTAAAATTTCTTTGTGTCCTTTCAACATTTCATCACTTGCAATCGAGATTTGCCCCATACCTTGTTGCATAGATGCAATAGTTTTTCTGAATCGTTTAGCAATGAATTGAGCAATAAAAATAATTAAAGGCACAAGAATAATAAGTACTGATGCTAACTTCCAACTACCATAAAGCATAACGATACATAATCCAACTGCATAAGCTATCTCACGGATAAGTATTATTAATGCATCTGAAGAAGCCTTTGATAACATTTGTGTATTATATGTGATAACAGAAACAAGCCCGCCAACAGATTGTTGATCATGAAAACCAACCGGGCTTTTTACTAAATGATCAAATATCATCTGTCTAAAATTTGTTATTACTTTACCTGATAACCACGAAAGGCAATAAGTAGAAGCGTAATTAGAAATTCCTCTTAATCCGATCAAGCCAATAATACCAAAAGCAATAGTTATCAATAGTGCATAATTTTTTCCCATTAGCCCGTTGTCTAATAATGGTTTAGTTAATGATATTAAAGTAGCATCGGTTGCAGCATTTAGTAGCAACCCGAAAATAGCTACAAACAATGCTTTTCTATAAGGTTTAATGAATGGCCAAAGCTTTTTAAGAGTCGTGTAAGAGTTATATTTTTGAGACATTGCGAACACTATGACGTAATAACAATTGTACTTATTATACTATAAATGTAACTATTGAAGTTAGTTTTATTAAAAATTTCGTATTTATAATTAGATAAAGAATATTAAATAAAGTTTATATCTTCGCATTATTTATATTTAACAACAAAAAAAGCTATAGAGTGTAAATATAAATTTTTATATAGCATTATATTATAATTAACAAGTTAAAATTAGAAGTTAGAACTATTAATAAATGAGTTAGTGATTATCTAATGCCAAATTTTATTAAAGATTTTATTAATCGGTTTATCAAGATATTTAATATAAATAGCAGATATAAGGAAAGATACAAATAGAGCAATAAAAATTGTCATACCATAACCAATAATTTCGCGGGTGAACGGATATTTATCCCATAATAAACGCTCAAATATCGCATGAGACCAAAAACCGATATCAGAATGAATTAAATATAAAGGATAAGTCATTGCACCTAAAAACTTGATCATATTATAATATTTGCCTACGCCATTTAAGTTAGAAGCATACCAAACTAACGAGACTACACAAACAGCAGAAAGTAATAAAGCGACATGTGATACTTGATAGTGGAATAAATTAATAGCATCAGTATTATTAAAATATACCATTCGATTATAAATTAATATCGTGCTGAAAAGAATCAATATGATATCTGATGGCTCACATTTATTTTTTCTCATGTTAAAGATAACAATACCAGCAACAAAATGACCTGCATATTGTGTAAGCAGAAAATAATTAATTATAGTTGAATTTAAAACAAACTGATTAATAAAAGAAATGATAATCCAAATGAAGCATATTTGATTTTTGTATCTTTTCCATAAATCCAATTGCATCATAATAAAAACTAAAATATAAAAAGTAACTTCAATTTGTATCGTCCAATAAATACTACTGAAAAAAGCATGGCCAAAAGCTTGTGGAAAAAATGTAAGACTATAAAGCAGTGATACTATTCTTTCCAAAGGATCAATCATAGGAACAGAAATAGAAAAGACATAAATTATCAAACCAAAAATGACAAAAGTAGGGACAATTCTATTTATTCTGGATTTTATAAAACCAAATGAACTTTTTCCTTCTGATGATAATGAAATGACAAATCCACTAATTAGAAAAAAAATATCTACCCCAAAATCCCCGAAATATAAGGCATTAATAGCATAACTTTCAGGAATAAAACCGGATAATGGGCTAGCAAAGAAATAATGATAAAAAATAACCATCATGCAAGCTAGAAATCTAAGTCCATCTAGCGCTTCAATTCTTGTTTTTACTTTCATTTTAGATTTCTTTATATTTATCACGTTATTATTTGGAATTAAATTTTTCCTAATTATATAATTAGATAAAGTATGCGATTATAAAGCTAACATTAGTTATTTTTGATTTTGTTAGGCTTAGTTTTGACTTTTATTTTTATTCCTAAAAAACAAATTATGTAGCATTTATCTGTTTTCCAAACCCCAATCATTCTTTGCCAAAGATTTAGAAAAAGAGAATTGACATTTTCAATGCGGGAATAATTTTTTTTATACAATGAAATAATAAAAGGATTTGTAGGATAAAAATCAAGTAATTGAAATTTATTTACTAAATCCGTTGCTTTAGATAATACTTTTTTTCTGCCATTCTTTTTTGCATAATAAAGGCCATCCCAAAGATTTTTTTCAAATAAATCACATAATATTGGTTCAATTTTTGAAAATAAATTCCATTTGAAAATGAATTTTAAAAGATATTCAAAACATAATAATTTGTCTAATCCATTATTACATTTTCCTAATTTTTCAATTTTTCTTTTTGAGGTTAATCCCATAATTGAATTATCTCGTATCGTGTAGTTATATAGCTTTTCATTCATAAAATACACTTTATGAGAAACTAACATGTATGACCAAAAAAAAGGATTGTCTTCGTATAACAAACCATTAGGAAAGCTGATTTTATATTCTTTTATAAGCTCTTGCTTGTAAATTTTATTCCATGCACACACATCCATATTTTTTAAAATCTCGGGAGTTAAACTAATAATCCCATGATATTTATGGATATAATATTTTTCCTGATTCGCATCAGTACATTGAGATTCAAATACTAAATTAGTTGAAAAATAAACTGCATCTATATCATCTGAGTTGAAGTGTTGGAGAGCTAATTCATAAGTATTTATTTCGATATAATCGTCAGAATCAACAAATGTAATAAATTTTCCTGAAGCATTTGATATACCAACATTTCTAGCTACAGATAAACCTTCATTTTGTTTCGAAATGATTTTGATTCTATGATCTATTTCTTGATATTTTTCTAAAATAGATAAAGAATCATCGGTAGATCCGTCATTAATACATATTATTTCAATATCATTTATTGTTTGATTAATGACGCTATCTAAACATCTTTTTAAATAATTAGCTGTATTATATACAGGTATAATCACAGTAAGTATTGGAAACACATCCATAAATTTATCAAAATTTATCTGAGCTAATTAGATTAAACATTATTTTACCTCAATTTCCTGAAATAATCCTTTCAAACCTACAGGGTTAACAGAAACTATTTCAGTATCTGGATAAACATGATTAGCAAAGGTTTTGAAATTTTGCCAACCTTGTAAAATATTTGGCAAATCACCTTTTAAAGAAGGTGATATTGATTTTTTATTATCATCAAAGTAACCATCTTCACTACAATCACATCCAACTAAATAAATTTTCTTAGGATTGGTATATAAGGCAAATGCTAGAGCAGCAAAAACCACTGAGCCGAAATCCGGTAACAAGCAAGAAGAAATATCCCTCACAAATGGTGTATGCATTCCACCCGTATAATAACGCTTTGCTCCATATTTAATTAAATAGCTTTCAGGTATTGCACAAGTTTCCATTGTTAATACATCGCCATAAAATTTCTGACATTTACCTTGGTCATACTGATTTATGTTTGCAATTTCATCTTTTAATCCGGAAATATCCTGGATAAATAAAAAATCAAAATCTACTTTATCAAATTTGTACGCTCTATTTACTCCAATGTGGATCACATTAGGGATAGGTACATAATGATTCAAAGATGGACCTGTAGCAAGTATTGCAATTTCTTTACCATTAAACATATTTTTATATGGTAAGAAAGTTTTTTGATGAGTGATAAACACAGAATTATTAATACTTATTTTTTTATCTAAACCCTGCATTCGAACAGTTAGACTTTGTTTTGTATCTAAATTATCAGCTACAAGTTTATTAACTTCAGTTTCAAGGTTTTTATTCAATGAAGCAAAATTTTCTAAACTATTTTTTGATATCAAATCGAACTCATTTTTAATGTCAATAAATTTTTCATTTATATCATTGATTTCATTTTTAATATTTTCAAATTTAGAATTTAATAATTGGTTATATTCGTCATTCATTGTATTTGTTGGATTATCAGAATTATTAATCGCTAAATGAATATCATCTCGCAATCCTTGTAATTGACAATCAACATGATGCATCAATTTATCATATAACCAATCAGCTCTATTTTTTGAGTCTTGAAAATGCCAATTCATGACGTTTTTCACATCTTCAATTTTGAATTCAAACATTTTCTGCAAATTGATTTTTTTAAATTTCAGTCCTAAAATTCGGTAGCATTTGAAATAAGAATTTACTTGTTTCTTAGAATACAAGCGTATACCTAAAAAGTAATATTTTTTCTCATTATATTTAATCTTTTTCTTAAACAGCGGAATAAAATTAAATAATTTAAAAGTTGAACATGAGTTATTTGGATTATTAAGGTTTTTATGCTCATCAGAATTATTTGTATTTGGCGTTGTATTTATTAATTCCTCATGATAGATTTCTTCCGGTTCAGGCTCTGGCAAATCTGACCATGGAGATAAATGACAATATCGCCACCATATTGAATAAAAAAATCTAACTTTTCGATTTATCCAAGGCTTGTTAGCTCCACCATAGTGATAGATCCTAGGATGATTGAAGGCTTCTTGGATATCTTTCTTATCGTAAAAAGCATCATAGTATAAATCAATGTCGTGATGCATATCACAAAACACATTATATGAAGGAGGAAAATGTTCTAATAAGTGTGGATGAGTCTGACCAACAATATAATTAAGTGTATCTTGATCTGCGTACGGAGGATTTGGGTGATTATCTAAAAATTCAAAAGCTTTTTTGAATAATTCTAATTCTTTTGCTTTTTTAACATTTAATAAAAAGAAACCAGCATTGAAATAAGGATATTTTAATGGATTATTCTGAAAATTTTTTAGATCTTTCCATTCCATAAAATGTTTTAAAATACTATCTCTATATTGCATAGCAAGTATTTCAACAACAGCACCCATAACGTTTTCTTCATCAAACTTATCATATAAATAAGAAAGATCAGAATCAATAATCATATCACCATCAATATAAAAACATTTATCAACATCATCTGGTAATATATCTAGCATTAACAATCTATAATAAACAACAAGATTTACATATTGCAAAACAAATTTACTAGTATCGATACAGTCAAAAAGATGAATATAATCTTCCATCTCGACAAAAATGATTTCGCACGGCCTCACTTTTTTTACATCTTCAAGCCGCTTCTTATCATCTTTAGTAAAACCTTGAACAAATACAAAAAAACGTGCTCGTCTATTCTCGGCTAGGTTAAGCAGAATAGAAGTCATACAAACACCTAATGGAGCTACATAGTTATTATCACCAGTTAAAACAAAATTTATATAACTACTTTTCATCGTTAATGTTTTCCTAAAAATTGATATTTTTATCGATAATATTTCTTAGTAATTGTTAAAATAGGTAGGTTGAAAGCATAATATTTCATTTTGTTCTTCTTTTCTTTCCTTTTATAAACCGGAATATATTTGAACAAATGATAATTGATACGCTTATTTTCCTTATTAATTGTTAAGATTGGCAGATTAAAGAAAAAATATGATGATACATTCTTCTTAGATAATTTTTTTAAAACGACTAAATTACCTATTTTGAATTTATTTTTGATCTGAATTTTATTCTCATATTCAAAATTATACCATTCTTTACAGATTGGAACATATTTTTCATGATTAAAATCAAAAGCATGATTGACATTAGCAAGCATCTTTTTATCTTTTGGAGTGGAAACAGAGCAAAAAATATTTACCCAATCGAAAATATTTTTCCACGTAATGAATGGATTACAATTTGGAAATGAAGACAATAAATCCTTCGCAAATTCTACTATACCTTCAGACAGAACAGGATAAATTTCACTACGAATTTTGTCATTATTATCTGGCTTTTTATAGATTGGGTTTCCATTTCTAAAATCTTTGATTGGCGGTTCAGGTGATGTCATAAAAAATTCCATGACATCCCAATCTTTTATCCACGAAAATTTATCTTCTCGATAAGCTCTTAATATATAATCATCTAGATTAATATTTGTATTTTCATTAGCTTGTAACAAAAAGTAGTATCCATAAAGTTGCTTCCCTATTATTTTTTCAATCAATCTTTGCGATGATAAATTAATTGAACAGGTATCGATAATAGCGAGATTTTCTTTTAAAGATAAATTTTCTATATAATCTTTATAAGATTTAGTTTCCTCTTCAGCAAGTTTCTTGTATATATCAATATGTTGCTCAATAAAAGCGACACCTTCTTCAGTTGAAGTGATATTAGGTGTTTTTTCTTTCAAAATATCATTTCGTTCTTTATAGTGAGATAATATATTTTTGACTGCTGAAAATTTTTCATTGGGATCAATATACTTATTTTGATTAAAATCTAGATAAAACAGAGTACTCAATACCCTCGGTGCATAAATATAACTCGATTTAACTTCATCATCATTCATTAGATCAAACACTTTTTTTAATGAATATCCATCTCTAGCAACGAAAAGTGCATTATTTATATTATCTTTTTCGAATGACTTTTTTAACCAATAAACATATGAAAATACGGTCGGTCCGGCGTAATTATAACCAAAGTTTTTCCAATAATTTTTATCAAATTTTAGATGATTATAAGCAAGTAATCCAAGCAATATTGAAGCACCAACATCATTAGGATTTTGATCATAGTACATTTTAGTACGTATATTGCTTTCAAATAACTGATCTATTGCTTTTTTGTAATGATAAGCATCAATTCCTTTCTCTATCGCTCTTTCATAATCTGAATAATAATTGTCCCCAATATGTAATAGTGTATTAGGAGCAGTTATATTTAAATCATTTAAAATAAGTGTATAAAGTGTGCCATTGTGTTTTGTAACTAAAGTTTCAGAAGATAAATAAAAACGATCATATTTGTTATAACCATTTTTATGTAAAACATTTATTAATATATCTTTTGGCAAGTACATGTCTGAAGTGATAATTATTTTCTTTTTTTTCTTCAAGGCATATTTGTAAACTTGATAAATATCTTTATTGACTTTTAAAGCCGCTATTTCATGCTCTATTTCTTTACATTTAAAGGTTCGGAAATAATCTGGTAATTGTTGATATATCTCATCTAATGTTATTTCTTCTGCTGAAGTGTGGGCTCTAGCATTAGTTTCAGCCGCTATTCGAGCTTTAAAAAAACCAGGAATATTATAAAGCTTTTCCATATGCAAAAATAAATCTGTAGGTTTTGCATATATTCTTAATAATAGAGTGTCAAAAATATCAAACGAAATTATTTCATGAGTGTCAATTAATTTTTTTACTTTATCTAGCATAAGTATTTAAAACCTTTTAAATGTATAAAAATGATATGCATACATATTCTGTTTATGACAATAAGCAATATATATTTGTATATTTAATGTAAATAATTTATATGATTTTGGTAAGTATATCTTTTTAAAATTACTCTGTCATCTTATGAAAATACATTACTTAAAAACAATAATACATAAAGTAATGCTTAAACTAATTTCTATAAATTATAATTAACAGAATAATGTTTCTAAAAAACGGCAATTTATTTAAAAAGGCATGAAGTAAGAATTTGAGCTGAAACTATTTTCATCATACTCTTACAAATTCACTTAAAAACGATAAATTTTTTCAAACCTATCTCACATTATTATTAAGAAAATAGAGCTTCACTTTTAACAGTGTCGTGAATAAATTTTAACATTATACACACATATTGAAATTGAAACATTAGGTAATCTAAAATTCATCCTATTATTTGTTTGCTATTTAAATATGCTATAACCGTCTTCCTCAACCCACTTTCGAAGTCCTCTTGAGGTTGCCAACCTAATTCTTTCGTTATTTTAGATGAATCGATAGCATAACGATAATCATGGCCAGGTCTGTCAGATACAAATTGAATTAAATCCCGATATTTTATTATTGAATTTTTATATTGGGGAGCGAGTTCATCAAGTATTTTACAAAGTTTTTCAGCTAATGCTATATTGGTTGATTCGTTATTAGCACCAATATTGTATGTTTCGCCTATTTTACCATTGATTAAAACGGAATATAAAGCTTTAGCATTATCTTCCACATAAATCCAATCACGCATTTGCAAGCCTTCACCATAGATAAGTATCGGTCTACCGGCAAGTGCATTTGAAATGACTGATGGAATTAACTTTTCAGGATGTTGGAATGGGCCGTAATTATTTGTACTGTGCGTGATAATTGTTGGCAGACCATAGGTTTTATACCAAGATCTGACTAGATGATCGCTTGATGCCTTTGATGCTGAATACGGGCTATTTGGTGCATAAGGGGTTGATTCATTAAATTTACTCTCGTTTTGTTGCAGTTCGCCATATACTTCATCGGTTGAAACATGAATAAAACGAAAATTCTTTTTCAAGTCTTTAGCTAAGTTTTTCCAATAATGGTAAGACGATTCTAGCAGTGTGAAGGTTCCAATAACATTGGTTTCAATAAATTTAGCCGGATGATTAATTGAGCGATCTACATGACTTTCAGCCGCCAAATGTATGATTGCATTTGGTTGATACTGCTCAAAAATATGGTCGAGTGCGTGTCGATGACAAATATCCACTTTTTCAAAAAAATATCTGTTGTTGGTGGATACTGATTGCAATGCTTGCAAATTGGCCGCATAAGTCAGTTTATCAAGATTAATAACTTGATGCGCTGTCTGTTCGATGATATATCGAATAACCGCTGAACCAATGAATCCTGCACCACCTGTTATCAAAATTTTTTTGCTGTCAGACAAAATTATCGCCCTATTCCATAATCTCTTAACTTATTGGCAATCGCTGTATGTGATACCCCTAACCTTTTGGCCAGTTTTCTTGAGCTAGGGTACTTATCATACAGCCTTAATAAAATCTCTTTTTCAAACTGCTTAGTCATTTCATCAAGTGTTTTATTTTCAATATTATTGATCCAAGATAATTGTGAAGTGGTTGGAATTGGTAACACTATATCTTTTGTTGTTAAAACAGATGAAGTAAGTTGAGCTAACGCTGAATAAAGAACATTTTTAAGCTGACGTACATTGCCCGGCCAAGAGTAACGAGTTAAAAACTCTATCACATTGTCATCGATCGTTGGTGGGGTGATCCCTTGTTTGTTGGCAAATTCATCGACAAAGATTTTCGTTAAAGGTGCGATATCATCTTTGCGTTCTTGTAATGAAGGTAGATTCAGCGATAAGACATTAAGCCGATAATAAAGATCTTTTCTAAATTTGCCCTGTTCAACTAAACCGGCCAAATCCACTTTAGTGGCACAAATAATTCTTACATCGACATAAACTTCGTTATCATTCCCAACTCGGCGAAAATAACCGTCATTGATGAATCGTAATAATTTTGTTTGCATTTGAAATGACATTTCATCAATGCCATCAAGTAATACCGATCCACCATTCGCCTGCTCAAAAAAGCCTTTTTTACTTTCAGTTACCCCCGGATAAGCACCGGCTGCGTGTCCATATAATTCACTTTCAACGACATCATCGGGCATGGCTGCACAATTTAGCGCTAAGAAGGTTTGATCTCCTCGTGGACTATATTGATGACAAGCATGAGCAAGTAAATCTTTGCCCGTCCCTGTTTCGCCCGATATTAAAAGTGGTTCACGTTGCATTGAAAAAGCTTTAGCTTGTGCAATGAGTTTTTTCATTACCAAACTTTCTGTTGCGAAAATATCAAATGCATGCCGCCCAACAACTTGTATTTTAGATAACCTTTTTTTCAAATATTCAATAGATTGTAAAATAAAGATCGTTTTAGATTGTTCATCGACTTTTTGTAACAGAAAGTATTGAGAATTTAAAACAATTATCGTGTCATCTTGGATATCTAAATTTGACGATTCATCTAAATTGAATACTTTTTTATAATTAAATGGTTGATTCAATACTAACGTATTGTGCGTAAATAAAGCTTTTGCTGCACTATTATAGGCAACTAAAAGTTGGTTATTATTAATTTCAATGATTGCCGCTTGCATGATCTGCCCACTTTTCGTTTAGTTTCATTAAATTATTGTGACGAAGTTGCCAATCACGATTATGGATTAATTCACCGTAAGTTACTTTGGTATCGGTCAGTAAGCGTTTAGCTTTTTCTGACTGCAAATTGTGCTTTTTATTTAATTCAGCTAGCTGATGTAATATAGCTAAAGTACCTTGCCGGTTATTACAAGCTAACAGCAGATCACAGCCGGCCTCTAATGCTGCCTTTGCTCGCTCAGCATGATTCCCCATAATAGAGGCGCCTTCCATTGATAAATCATCGGAAAAGATAATCCCTTTAAACTGCAGTTGCTGTCGTAATACCGTTTTAAGCCAGTAAGATGACCCACTTGCAGGTTTATTATCAAAGGCGCTGTAGATAACATGAGCTGGCATAATAGCGTCGAGTTTGTCATCGGCAATAAGTTTGGCAAAAATTTGCATATCTTGCTCAATAAGCGATTTATCACGATTATCTATTGGTGTTTCTTTATGTGAGTCAGCAATTACATGCCCATGTCCGGGAAAATGCTTACCGGTTGTTTTCATGCCCGCTGCATGCATACCATCAATCATGGCAGAAGCAACTTGATAGGCAATATCAGCATCTTGATGAAATGAGCGAGTCCCAATGGCTAAACACTCGTGCCCGAGATCTAGCACAGGCGCAAAGCTAAGATCGATATCAAAAGCGATTAGCTCCATTGCAAGCACCCAACCCGCATCAAATGCCAGTGATTTGGCTTGTGGTAAATCATTTAAAGCGGCAAAAGATTGTGCCGGAGGAATCAGCGTAAATCCCTGTTTAAAACGCTGAACACGACCACCTTCATGATCGACAGAAATTAAAAGGCGTTGCGAAGAATTATCACGAATCTGTTTTATCAATTCTTTTAACTGATTAGGTTCTTGATAATTGCGACTAAATAAAATCACTCCAGCAAGCAACGGATTTTGCAAAAGTTCTTTTTCCTCTTGGGTTAACGATGTGCCTTCAACATCTATCAACAGCGGTCCCATTATTGATTTACCCCTGTAGTTGTATTGGTTGTAGTTGCGTCGGTTGTAGTTGCGTCGGTTGTAGTTGCATCGGACGTAGTTGGGGCAGAAATTGTTGTATCCGTTTCAGGTTGAGTTTTTGGCTGAGAAGGAAAATCTTTTGATGTGGCACGAGTTAAAATCTCGCCACTTTGGGTTGAAAGAAGTTCCATAGCAACATTGGCATTATCGGTATCAGTCGGTAATTTATAAATGGTGGTAAATAGGACATAACCAGCACTTAATGATTTAGCCAAACCAATCATTTTACTACGTGAAACAAGTTTATCATCGGCTGAAATGCCCAATGTTTGTTTAGCTTGATTAACAGCCTTTTTATCTACAACGGTATAAGTATTTTGTTTGCTCATCAATTGATATAAAGCATTATCGATTTGATTAGTAGCAAGATAATCACCACTACGATTTTGGATATCACTAATTAAGATCAAGTTATTAGCGCCTCCGGCTTCTGATGAGTGTAATATCTTATCCACAAACGGAGATAAAATCTGATTCCAGTTTGTCTCTTTAATAATCTTCGGTGGTGTATCAACCACACCAGTACCATCTGGCGTTCCATTAATAATTGGCGGGCTAACTCTGACGTTATCTTTTTGCCCCAAAAGGTGGCAACCTGCTAATAAAAGAATTATTGGACCAATAATGAAAACCTGTTTGATTTTATTCATATTATTAACCTATTAATCGACCTAAATTTTTTCCGCCTAACAAATGCATATGAATATGGAAAACTTCTTGCCCCGCATCTTTATTACAATTCATGATTAAACGATAGCCCGTTTCGTCAATGCCTTCTTGTTTGGCAATTTTAGCAGCGACAAGCATCATATGCCCTAGGGTTGCTTCATCTTCTTCTTTTATATGGTTAATGGTTGGAATAAGTTTATTAGGAATAATTAATATATGTGTGGGAGCTTGAGGAGAGATATCACGAAATGCCGTTACTTTATCATCTTGAAAAACGATATCAGCAGGGATTTCTCGTCGAATGATCTTACTAAATATAGTTTCCTGTGTCATTAAAGTTCTCCTTTCTTTTTTATAAGGCTAATATTTACAAACTGACAATTATTATTGAGCAAGCATACCATATTTTAACAACAATAATGTATAGATATCGTTACATTTTACATTTAGCGAATGATTTTTTGACAAGAAGTTTCAGAAAATGTATACGTTTCAGTATAAAAATCGATTATTTACGTTATCTAATTAAACTTTTCATATTCATTTGTCAATCAGAATAAGTTGATATATAATGCCCCGTCGATTTCAACCGCCTAATTTTCATGTTCCTTGCTTTCAATGGGTTGCGGTTGCCCCGACAGAAAGCTGATTAATCCGTAGGGAGCGATAATGCGTCATTACGAAATTGTATTTATGGTTCACCCAGATCAAAGTGAACAAGTACCGGGTATGATTGAACGTTATACTGGTACATTAACCACTGATGGTGGAAAAATCCATCGTTTAGAAGATTGGGGTCGTCGTCAATTAGCCTATCCTATCGAAAAACTGCACAAAGCACACTATGTGTTAATGAATGTTGAAGCAACTCAAGAAGCTGTTAATGAACTTGAAGATAACTTCCGTTTTAATGATGCAGTCATTCGCAGTTTAATTATGCGTACTAAACATGCTGTAACTGAAACTTCACCAATGTTAAAAGCTAAAGATGAGCGTCGTAACGCTGAAGATGATTTTAGTGAAGTAAACATGGACGATGATTCGGAAGAATAATCGTTTGGTGTTATCGGGCGTTGTTACCAAAACCCCGATAAGAAAAATGAGTCCAAGTGGGATTTCACATTGCCAATTTTATTTAGAACACGTTTCTGAGCAAATTGAAGCAGAACTCACAAGGCAAGCATGGTGCATAATGCCCGTCATTGCCAGTGGACAACAAGAGTTAAGTTACATAAAAAAAGGCAGCAAAGTTTTAGTTAGTGGTTTTATAAGCACTCATACTAAACGTAATAAAACAAGCCAACTTGTTTTACATGCTGACCAAATTAAACTATTAGGAGAATAGCCAAATGGCACGTTATTTCCGTCGTCGCAAATTCTGCCGTTTTACAGCAGAAGGCGTTAAAGAAATTGATTATAAAGATGTTTCTTTATTAAAAAGCTATATCACAGAAAGTGGTAAAATTGTACCAAGCCGTATCACTGGTACTAGCGCAAAATATCAACGTCAATTAGCTCGCGCTATCAAACGCGCTCGTTACTTGGCATTATTACCATACACTGACAACCATCAGTAATTAGCAACAGAGGGAACATATAATGCAAATTATTCTACTCGATAAAGTTGCTAATTTAGGCAGCTTAGGTGATCAAGTTAATGTTAAAGCGGGTTACGCACGTAACTTCTTAATTCCACAAGGTAAAGCAGTACCGGCAACTAAAAAGAATATCGAATTCTTTGAAGCTCGTCGTGCTGAATTAGAAGCAAAACTTGCTGAAACATTAAAAGCAGCTGAACAACGTGTAGCTGAAATCAATGCTCTAGCTAAAGTGACTATTGCTTCTAAAGCAGGTGACGAAGGCAGATTATTTGGTTCAATTGGTACTCGTGATATCGCTGATGCAGTTAAAGCTCGTGGCGTTCAAGTATCAAAAAGCGAAGTTCGCCTACCAAATGGTGTATTGCGTACCACTGGTGAGCACGAAGTGTTCTTCCAAGTACACAGCGAAGCTTTTGCTAAACTTATTGTTGATATTATCCCAGAATAATTATCAATTAATAATTTTAAAAACCCGTCAATATGGCGGGTTTTTTTATACTTATCATTTAACCTTTTCAATCAGATAGGATTTAGCGTGTAAAATGCGATATAAGTTAATTATCTATTTTACTATCATTGCTTTACCTCTACCCCGTACATCTGACACAGCTTGAGGTTTATTATCAGTAATTTTTATTACTTGAATATCACCATTAAAATCTTGTTGTTCAAATTGATATCCCATTTGTTCAAGTTTACTCTTTATTGGCTGAGGAACTTTACTTTGAAAAGGTTCGATAAAAATGACATTGCTTGGCAGCAATTGATGATGATAACGTGGTGCATCTACAGCCTCTTTTAATGGCATGTGATTATCAAAAACATTAGTAACCACTTGAAATATTGAAGTAAATATTCTTGAACCACCGGGCGTACCAATGACCATTACAACCTGATTATTTTGAGTAAAAATGCTTGGTGACATCGATGATAATGGACGCTTATTCGGCTCGATTGCATTCGCATCCTTTCCAACAACACCAAACTGATTCGCAACGCCTTGCTTACTACTAAAATCATCCATTTCGTTATTCATTACAATCCCTGTACCTTCTATGACCACAGCCGATCCAAACCAGCCATTTAGCGTATAAGTGTTTGAAACAGCATTTCCCCATTTATCAACAATTGAAAAATGAGTAGTTTGTAGCTTTTCATTCTCATTATCTAACCCTGGTCTAACTTGGTCTGTTGCTGTAATCGCTTTGGCATTAATTTGTTTCGCTCGTTGCGAGAGATAATTGGCATCCATTAAGCGTTCAACCGGCACTGTCACAAAGTCAGGATCGCCCATATATTCTGCCCGATCAGCAAATACACGTTTTTCAATCTCAGCAAGTAGATGTATATATGGAGCAGAATTAACCGTTATACCTTTAAATTCATTTGCTAAATCTTGCTTCATTAACAGCAATTGAATTAAACCCACGCCTCCAGAGCTCGGCGGTGGTGCGGTAATGATTTGCATATTTTGCCAATTTGCAATTAACGGAGTTCGCCATTTAGCTTGATAATTGGCTAAATCATCTTCGGTAATTAAGCCGGCATTTTTTGTCATCTGTTTGGCAATTAATTGAGCTGTTTCACCTTTATAAAAACCGTCGCTTCCTTTATCTGCAATACGAGCTAATACTTTCGCTAGTTCAGGCTGCTTAAAAGTTTCACCAGTTCGCATCGTTCCAAAGTACTGTTTGAAATAACCATTAGCAGGCGCCAAAGCTTCGGCTTCTTGATAGCGCTTGACCAATTGTTTGTCTACCGTGAAACCCTCTTGAGCAAAACGTATCGCCGGTGCCATAACCGCTTTCCAATCCAATTTACCAAAACGTTGGTGTACAGCCCACATCCCGGCAACAGTGCCGGGAACACCGGAAGCTTGATGAGAATATAAGCTTAAATTAGGGATCACATTTTTATCTGCATCAAGATACATATCCTTAGTCGCTTTGCCAGGTGCTACTTCCCGGTAATCAATAAAATAAGGTTTGCCGTCCATCCACAGTGTCATAAATCCTCCACCACCAATATTACCAGCTTCAGGATAGGTGACGGCGAGTGCAAATGCAGTCGCAACAGCTGCATCCACCGCATTTCCACCTTTAGCTAACATCTCTTGAGCCGCTATAGCGCCGTAATAATCGGGAGAGGCAACTGCGCCAGCTTCAAATAACGGTGGTTTTTGTAAAGTCGCACTAACATGCTGGCTTATGATTAAAAACAATAAAAACCAACAATGTTTTAATGATTTAAGATAAAACATGTTACACCTCCTTAAATTGCTCGTCGCCTTCACGATATGAAAATTAATTAAATACTTGAGCAAAAAAATTATGTAAAGCGTGAAGGAAATATCAATATAGCATAGAAATGCGGGGGTGGATAAATAATAAACAATCAGATGAAAATTGCTATATTTGATGCAAATTCAATGATTATAAAAAAGAGTGTAAATCTTTTAAATCAAAGATCTACACTCCTATTGTAAATGATATTGTTAAGCGGTTTGTTCTTCTACTATCGGTTTACCCTGTTCATCTTTATAAAGTTTGTTGTCATATAACTTAACAAAAGGTAAATAAATTAATAGCGCTAAAATAGCCGAAAGAATTGCAACAAAAGCCGCTTTAATATCCCCACCAGTTCCGATGAAGGCACCAAGTCCCATTGGTGATGGCCAAGGAACTAATGCGATAATTGGGTTAATCAGCCCCGAATTAATGGCAAAATAACCTAAAGTACCACATGCCATAGGCGCTAAAAAGAAAGGGATTGCTAAATAAGGATTATAAACAATTGGCATACCAAAAATGATAGGCTCATTGATGTTAAAGATTGCCGGTACAGCTGAAGCACGGCCGAGTATTTTTAGTTGACTGGATTTGGCAAAAAAGGCAATAAAGAACGTCATTAATAATGTTGATCCCGATCCCCCTAAAATAACCAGTGAATTATTAAACTCACCGGCAAACGGAATATGTGCCCCTAATACGTTTTCATCCATATTGGTTAACATAATTGGGGTAATAAACGCACCAATAATACTTGCACCATGGATCCCAACAACCCATAAAGCGTGAATCAAAAACAGTATTACCATTACACCCAACCAGCTTTTGGTTAAATTAGTAACAAAAGTAAATGGAACACCAACAATATTAAAAATATCCGTACCTAAAAAGATTAAAATACCATTGAGAATGATTACCGTAAAAGCGATAACAAAAGTTGGTATTAGTGCGGTAAACGATCGCGAAACGCCTAGTGGCACAGTTTCAGGCATTTTAACCACCCAATTGCGTCGAACACATAAAAAGTAGAGATGAGTCGCTAAAATCGCCATGACAATCGCAATAAATATGCCAGAAGTGCCTAAACGAAAAACAAAAGGTTGTAAGCGAAGACCATTGTAAACTAAATTAGGTTCATCTGTGAGTAGCGAAATAATGCCATTTTGCATGACTAATTCGGGTATTGTCATAAAAAAAGCAAAAACAGATAGCATAGCGCCATTAAGCGCATTGACTTTTAGCCCAGTCTCTTCAGCTTCAATTTTGGTCAGTTCATAACCGACAACAAAATTAAAATACAGCGCCAAAATACCAATTGTCGCAGTATTCGCAATCATGTACAGGTCACTAACTCTAAAAAAGGTATTTTCAAAAAAGCCTTCTAACCCGGTAAATGTTAATGGTAATGTATTGAATACGAGAAACATTGATCCGACGATTGAAAAAGGAACTGAAGCCATACCTGCCGCCATGACAGCTCTTACAATTTTAAATTGCGAAATTTTTGCCATTGGCGCCATTAAAAATTTCTGCAATATTACAAATCCTGTATTCATTTTGTTATCCTCATTTAATTAATAACCTGTTGGTAAGCCTGAATTTTCTGATAAAGTCGATCCTCATTACGCTGAATTTTTTTAATCTTTCTGATAATCAAAAAGCTAATTAATAAGAAAGCCGATAGAACTAACATAATTGTGTTTAAAACCTGCTGAGTATTTTTGAAAAATGGAAAAAAGAAATGAAATAATGAGGTATTAACCACAATCATCAAAAAAACACTGGCAATAAAAACCGCAGAGAAAAAGACGTTTGCATAGGGAAGACGATTATCATGATTACGGTACAGCTTAACTTGTTCAAAAGCTGTTAAAGCACCCAGCAAAAACAACGCCACCGGCAAAATACCTGCAATTGAGAATGAACCAAGTAGAAAAACAGACCAATACAGATTAAGAAATAAGAAAAAGGCAGTACTATAACGAATAGCTAAAAACCGATTATAGTAAAGGTTGGTTAAACTAACTTTTTGTTGCATTTTCAATTGTTTCGACGTCATTGCGTTCACCTCGCTAGTTTTTCAGCAAGCTCGTGGTTTTGCTGGTATAGATTAGCCATCTCAATAGCGATTTCTCGCATTGTCATTGTTGTCATTAAATGATCTTGAGCATGAACCATAATAATTTCCATATTGATCTGCATGCCATTGGCATAATTTTGCAGCAATCCTGTCTGCGATTTATGTGCCTCCAAAATTTCCTCATTAGCTTGCTCAAGTAATTGGTTTGCGGTTGTGAAATCAGCTTTTCTCATCGCCTTAAACGCTTCATGGATCTTTGTTTTGGCATTACCACTGTGCAAAATAATATTAAATGCGATAAGTTGAATTTCCTCGGTGCTCATTTCCTCGTTCATAACTATGCCCCTTTTTCAATGAGTTGAATAAAAAGTTGTTTAAATTGGTCAAAATTTTGTGTCTTTAATAATTTTTCTTGCATTTGTTGATCATCAATCAAGTTAACGATGGCTTTAGTCATCATAGCTAGATTGGTATTTTGATAAATTGAAGGCGAAATCATAAATATGAAATGAATATTAGGATGATGTTCATCCCAACTTAGACCATTTGGTAAGACGGCGATGCCAATTTTAGATAACCGGCCTACAGCAATTGCCGGATGCGGAACGACAATAGTTGGACTAAAAAATATATCACCTAATGTCATACGATTTTCAATTTGCTTTATCATTTCTTGCCTGTAGCCACATGCTTCATTTACCGCCAACCGATCAAGTAATCGATTAAGTATCTGCTCTTTATTTTTAGCTTGATGACAACATATAAAGTAATCTGCCAATAAATCATCGACAATTTGTTCTATATGTACTAAATGTTCCGGTGTGCTGGTTGGATTAGATGTTGCAATTAGATCTTTACGTGCCGATATTTGCACTCTGCGTGATGCAAGATAGCGGCGAATTTGTTGTACATCTTGTTCGGTTAAAAAGACTGAAACGTGAAATACCGGAACTTTAAAAACTTTTGATGAGAGATCTACCGATGAAATAATAAAATCAATTTCATCAAGCATTTCTGGCTCTATTTCATAGTAACCGCGGGTAGCAACAATTTTAATACGTTCATCAAACTCGTTCTCAATCCGATTTTTGAGTAATTGCGCACTGCCTAAACCGGTAGCGCAAATAATCAATACTTTTGCTTTTTGTTCATTTTTGAGTTTTTCAATGGAAGCTAAAAAGTGCAGTGTTAAATACCCCCATTCATCATCATGAATGGTATAGCGAGCTAAATTACTCAATTGGCTAAGGTAGTGTTTTACCAGTTCAAAAAGCTCCGGCGAACTGGCTTTAATTTCATTTAGCAATGGATTTTCTAACTTAATTTTCTGCTCTAATCGGACTAACATTGGCTTTAAATGTTGAATTAGCCCTTTTTTTAACTGTTCATCTTTATAAAACAGATAACCGGTCTCTTGTTGAATCTTAATAAGTAAATTGCTAAGCGATAAATAGAGTTCTGAATCTAAATCTTGCTGAATTAAATTTGACTTACTCATTAAATGTAAAGTCAAATACATCTGCTCTTCTTTTGGAAATTGAAAACCGATAACCGTTTCAACCCTATCAATAATTTTTTTAGCAACTTGATATTCTAAGCTCTCTTTAGCTTTATCTGGCAGATCAAGATTTTGTATTGAAAGTCCTGATTGTAAACGTTTAATACTCAGTGACAGATGAAGTACGATGTTTTGCATCATAACATCAGATAATTTGATATTCGCTTCACGACATTCATCTAAGATGATAATGGTTAAGGTATCAAAGCAAATTGCATCACCAAACTTATTGAAATACGTTAAGCGTTGCAAAAAGTTAATCGACTCTTCATGAAAAAAATAGCTCATAATAAAGTGTCTTTTTGCTTTTTCGTCGCCTTCAACAGAAAGCAAAGATTTACTCTTTTTTATGGTAAGCTCAAAAGATTGGAGTTGATTTTTAATTTCTTGGATATCTTTATTTAACTGCGATGAACTAATAAATAATTGTTCGGATAAAGTCTCGATATCAATTTTTTGGCATTCTAATAAAAGCAGATTAAGAATATAGTGTCTTCTTTGACTCAATTCACGGTAATTTGATTGTTCCTCACTGCGATCTAACAAATGGTGTTCAATTAAAAATTGATTAAATGCAGTTCTATCTTTAATTTGCAGCTGGTAACCATAACCTTGCTTACTGATTATCAATCCACCATTTTTTTCAATGAGTGATTTAAGATCATTGAGATAAGTACGTACAGTTCGATCGGATAATGATAATTCACTTGCCAATGTAGCACTGCTCTTAAAAAGGTTTTTAGAACTAACTAATAAACTTATAAGATCACGTTGTTTATTTTTGATCATTATCATCCATACCTATAGTCACTAAAACGATATTATCAATAATATTGCAATTACTCTTATCGTTAAGATAAGTTCTCACATCCAGTAAGATAATCAGGCACTGCTATTAAACATCATCAAGACAGTGCCCAAATCCTATCATTAAACTGATAGGATAGTGACAAAGAATTATTTAAGATTTTCCTCTGTTAATTTAGCCAGTTGCTCAATACCTGATTGAATTGGTATATAAGCTTGGAAAGGAATGCTTACCACCGGCTTACCTGCTTCATCTCCCATTTTTTTAAATTTATCGAGCATCATCATCGTTTGGGGGCTAATTAAAAAGAGCGAAAAATCACTGTCTTTAATCATATTTCCACCTTCCGTGGCAGATACTGCGTCCAATACGATTTCTTTGCCTTGACTGGCAAAATATTCTGTTACTTTTTTAGCCATTAATGAGGAAGACATGCCTGCGGCACAAATAATTAACGCTTTTTTCATAGTTTCTCCTAAAAGAGTGATCCATTATAAGATTTCGCCGTTTGATTCAATGACTTTCTTGTACCATGCAAATGAATCTTTACGGCTACGTTTTAACGTTCCATTACCTTTATTATCTTTATCAACATAGATAAATCCGTAACGTTTTTCCATTTCGCCCGTTCCGGCTGATACTAAATCGATGCATCCCCATGGGGTATAGCCCATTAGATCCACGCCGTCTTCTTCCACCGCTAATTTCATTTGTTTAATGTGTTCACGTAAATATTCAATTCGATACGTATCATGGACACTACCGTCGGCTTCGACTTTATCATAAGCACCAAAACCATTTTCCACGATGAAAAGTGGCAAGTGATACATATCAGTTAGCCAGTTTAATGTGTAGCGCAAACCTTCCGGATCGATCTGCCAACCCCAATCAGATTTTTTAACGTATTGATTACCAATTAAATCGGTTTTTTCGTTATATTCATAGTTATCTGATTTTTTTCTAATCGCATTAGACATGTAATAACTAAAACCAATGTAATCGACTGTACCGTTTTCTAATACTTCGAGATCTTGGCTTGTCACGTCTAATTTAAAGCCTTTGCGTTGCCAGTATTTGATAATATGATTAGGATATTGACCATGAACATGAACATCAGTAAAGAAATACTTACGTTCCATGACTTTTTGAGCCATTAAGATATCACCTGGTTTACAGGTTTCCGGATAGATTGGAACAACGGCAATCATACAACCAATTTGAAAATCAGGATTGATAGCATGACCAATTTGGACAGCTTTTGCACTAGCGACCAATTCATAATGTGCTGCTTGATACATTATTTGTTCACGATCATCGCCAGCTTTATAGTAGATACCAGAGTTAGTAAACGGGGCAAAGTCTTCATCAAAATTGGCTTGATTATTGATTTCATTAAACGTCATCCAATATTTGACTTTATTTTTGTAACGATCAAAGCAGACCTCTGCAAAGCGCACAAAGAAATCAATTAATTTACGATTACGAAAACCACCATACTCCGTAACTAAATAGTAAGGTAATTCAAAATGTGAGAGGGTAACAACTGGTTCAATATTGTATTTTAAACATTCATCAAATAAATCATCATAAAATTTTAGGCCTTCTTCATTGGGTGCCAGTTCATCACCTTTAGGAAAAATTCGAGTCCATGCAATCGAAGTTCTAAAACATTTAAAACCCATTTCAGCAAATAGCTTAATATCTTCTTTATAATGATGATAAAAATCGATAGCTTCATGATTGGGATAATACTCACCTTCTATTATCCCTTCGGTAATTTTTCGATAACTTTTTGGGGAACCAACAGTCATGACATCAGCAACGCTGATACCTTTTCCTCCGGCTTGCCATGCGCCTTCTAATTGATGTGCAGCAACCGCACCACCCCATAAAAAATCCTTTGGTAAACCTTTATTATTCATGATCAAATACCTGTATTAAATGAGAGATTAAATTCAGTATAAAAGGAAAAAATTTGAATTACTAACCAACTTTTTCCGTATTGATCAGGAAAATATAAGCAAAGAAAATAGATGTAAAAGCGTGATGCTTAAAAAAATTAAATTGCGCTTACCGTAATTATTAACTAAATAAATTGTTCAAAACCAGTGGCATATTTGGACGGTACAAATTCGATAATATCGTACTGGGCAATTTGCTGAATATAAAACGGATCTTTTTGCATTATAGTTAACGCTTGTTCTTTATTCTCAGCACGACAAAGTATCACACCACCAGTACGTGGCACTTTTCGGCCTGAAGCAATAAAATGTCCCAATCGATAATTCTCTTCAAGGTAATCGATATGCTGCTGTAAAAATTTTTCAACTTCATTAATGGGTTTAATATAAGTGAGGGTGAATATAAACATAATAATTCTCCATATAAAAAACCAGCTTAATAGCTAGTTTTTATTGACTATTCATATTGTTAATAAACCCATATCTATAATAACTTAGTTGTGGACTTGATAGCATTTATAGTATTGAGTTTTTACTTGCGTTCCCATTGACCATTTTCATTTTTGCGGTAAACCTTTTCTACAGCTGACCACGCCACTCTAAATGCGATTTGCTCTGGCGAACTTTTATCTCGTCTTTTCTTGGGATCTTGGTACTCTTTTATGGCATTGTTAAAAGCTTCTTTAAAAATATCTTGAGCATGTTCGGGTAAAACATGGCGTACAGATTCGGGTAAATCATCTCGTGTTTGATAAGGCATATAACATTTCCTCTATAAATTAGTCATACATGAATGAAAATTTAAAAACGGTAAAAGTTAAAGCTGCTACAAAATCAAAATACGTTTAAAATTTAGTCTCTTTTTGGGAAGAATACAAGTTTTAATTTGCTTTGATTAATCACCCTATCTTTTTCATTTATCAACTAGCTCACCATTGCGATATTTTGGCTAAAAATAAGATCCAAATAGCTAACCATTAGTGTAATTAACAAAACTATCCAATTGAATAGTTGAAAATGTCCAACACATGCAAAGTAGCTAAATACTTGACAGTAAATAATTTAGCTACCCTGTTTTGCATGGGTGACGATTTTGCTAATCATTGAATGCCAACAAATCTAAATAAAAAATAAATTGCGGTCAATAACACAGCAAAAATCTGTATGAAGTTCAATATAAAGTTATTTTATTTGTTCACATCTACTACAAAACGACCTTTGGTTTGTCCTGCTATCATGTTCTGCGCAGTATCAACACACTCGTCTAAACGAATAGTATTGCCTATATGAGCCAAAATTTTATCATCTAAATACTGAGCTAATAAGTTCCATGCGGCAATACGATTATCATAACTTGCCATTACGCTGTCGATACCTGCCAATGTTATCCCGCGCAAAATAAAAGGTGCGACAGTTGCCGGGAAATCCATTCCTTGTGCTAGCCCACAACAGGCTACAATACCACCATATTGAGTTTGGGCACATACATTAGCTAAGGTATGAGAACCAACCACATCGACAACAGCTGACCACTGTTCTTTTTGTAGAGGTTTACCCGCCTCTTTCAACTGTTTACTATCAATAATATTGCTGGCACCAAGTTTGTGTAAATATTCTTTGTCAGTTAATTTACCTGTTGATGCAGTAACTTGATAACCCAATTTGCTTAATAAAGCTACCGCAACTGAGCCAACTCCGCCACTCGCCCCTGTCACAAGTACCGTTCCGCTTTGCGGTTTTATCCCAAAATCAACAATACGTTTTACACATAATGCAGCAGTATATCCGGCGGTGCCAATAATCATCGATTGATAGGGTGTGATATTTTGGGGTAATGGAATTAACCAATCTGATTTTAAGTAAGCATATTGCGCCAGACACCCCCAATGGGTTTCACCACATCCCCAACCATTTAAAATAACAGCATCACCAGCATGATAACGATCATTGCTAGATTCAATAACTGTACCGACACCATCAATACCCGGCACCATAGGCCATTGCCTAACAACAGGACTTTTATTGGTTAACGCCAAAGCATCTTTATAGTTAATACTTGAATATAGCACCTTAATCAAGGTATCGCCTTGTTGAGTAACAAGCAGTTGTTTATCAATTGTTTTTATAGAGGCCGAAAAACCGGTAGTATCATTTTTATCTAACAAAATAGCTTTAAATGACATGCTTACTCCTTATTACATATCTAAATGTAAAGTTGGTTCATTTGCTTAATTCATCAAGTTAAATATTGAACTAACCTGATGATTTTCCTCATAGACGATCGGTCTAGGAATTATAGACCGATCGTCTAGTAAAAGACAATACAGCAAAAACAATTTATTTCACATAGCGATAGAAATAAACATAACATTCAAAAGATGTATTAAGAAATTATTTTATTTAGAAAAAGCTCTATAAAAAGATCGAGTGGTGTTGAGTTTTTGACCAATTTACTACGCGTTACTGCCCCTTCCCAACCAATCCAAAAAAAAGCGGCCAGTGCTTTACAATCAGTATGAGTATTAATTTCTCCTGATTGCTGGGCAAGTAATAAACAATTTTCAATCTTAGTTTGCCAGCTTTGTAAGATTTGCTCCAACAGCAAAGCATAACCACCGGGAAGTAATGATTCTTCTTGAATCAGTTCACCAATCAAACAGCCTCGATTAAAATCATATTTTTCCATTCCCTTTTTAGCATCTTCATAAAAGGCATGAATTCTTGCTAATGGGGAGTTAATTGACATATTTGTTAAATGTTTATCTAATTTATGAACAAAAAAGCTATCATAACTGGCTATTATCGTCCGTCCAAATTCTTCTTTACTTTTGAAGTAATAATAGAAAGATCCTTTGGGAACACCGACTTGTTTTAAGATACTTTCAATATTTGATGAAACATAACCGTAAGTTGTCATCATCTCGACACCGCTTCGAATCAATGCCGCTTTTGTTCCATTTTCTTTTTTTGTGGTTGATTGAAATGACATGACAAATAAGATCCACTATCAATAATAATCTTGCGCTCAATAATAAATAGTCACTTTCGCAAAAGCAATGAGTTTATTTATTACCATAAATTGAAGAAGAATTTTGAGTAAAGTTATTACAATGATAATGTTGATAAACTCTTAAATTAAAGATTGAATGATACTAAAAATGCATTTCAAAATCATTCAATCTTATTAATTGTGATACTATTTTTCGGCGACTTTTTTATTTTTTGATGCTTCTGATACTGCACCAATAAAAACTACATCGCTTGAAGAATTCAGTGCGGTTTCAACCGAGTCTTGAATAACACCAATTGCAAAACCGATAGTGATAACTTTGAGAGATATATCGTTTGGTATACCGAACATACTACAAGCGACCGGAATCAACAATAATGACCCACCCGCTACACCAGATGCGCCACAAGCACAAATTGCAGCAACAATACACAGCAATACCGCTGAATAAGTATCAACATGAATGTAAGGCATTGAATTAACAGTTGCTAAAGTCAAAACTGTAATGGTTATTGCAGCGCCTGACATATTGATTGCAGCTCCCAAAGGCACGGCTACTGAATAGGTATCTTCATCCACTTTTAAACGTTTACAAATTTCAATATTAACCGGAATATTTGCCGCAGAGCTACGGGTAAAAAATGCAGGTATTGCACTTTCTTTTAATGATGTAAAGACCAATGGGTAAGGGTTTTTACGCATGACTAAGAATGCTAAAAGTGGATTAATCACCAACGCAACAATAAACATACATGATAAAAGCACAATTAATAAATGCGCATATTTATATAACTCACCAAAACCATCTTTTGCCAATGTGGAAGAGATTAATCCAAACACACCTAAAGGTGCAAAACGAATAATAATTCTGACAATAAATGAAATGGCATATGAGAGATCATTCATCATGATTTTTGTTGATTCACTTGCATGTCTTAATGCAAATCCAATACCGACGCCCCAAATGATTAAACCAATATAATTTGCATTAGCAAGCGCATTAACCGGATTATCTATCATTTTATCTAACAAAGTTATTAAAACATCTTTGATGCCACTAGGAGGCTTTAATTTAATTTGCTCAATGTCATTACCTAATGTGATTTGAGACGGAAATAAAAAGCTTGCTAAAGTAGCTAATAGCGCAGCAAATATCATTCCGGCTAAATAGAGTGATAAAAGTATCCCCATATTCGCTTTTTTGCCATGTTGATGGTTTGATATTGAAGCGATAACTAAAGTCAATACCAATATTGGCGCAACTGATTGTAACGCATTAATGAAAAGCCCACCGAGTAACGACATGTTTAAGGCAGTATCTTTGGAAAAAAAAGCCAGTGTTATACCTAAAATCAGGCCCAATAAGATTTGAGGAATCAACCCTACTTTAAAGTAAAAACGTATCAAAGGATTGGTTGAGTGAGTCATGGTATTTCCCTATTTTTCTAACATGAAGCTCAAACCTTAACACAAATAAGATATAAACTTGTAGAAAAAAAATTTATCATAATCTTTTTTTATATATAACTTTGGTTAATTATTAAGATTAATTACCTTAAATATGGATCAATAAAAAAACCGATACCTTAATTATATAAAGTATCGGTCAGTTAGATTAAAAACTTAGCTTGCTAGTTATGTTACCAGTTAGCTCTAATACCTATTGAACCATTAATTGGCGCTTTCACATTTGCATCACCACTATTAGACCAAATATGACCAATTTCCGTATAGGCACTGACATCACGATTAAACTCATAACTTCCACCTATAGCAAGTTCTGTACTGGTGTAACCGGCACCACTATTAAACTTAGTAGCAACACTTGGACTTTCAAACGTTACACGATCAGCCCCATCGGGTGAATAGTATAAATTTATACGAGCATAAGGACGCAACGTTCCAGATTCTGTCTGAAAATGATTTTCAAGTCGCGCACCCACTCGAAAAAGCCAAGAATTGTTATGACTTTGTTTAACGGTAGTGTTACCACTGATATGACTATTATTAATATCTAGCCATTGATGAATAATTTGTAATTGAGGTTCAATTCGCCAATCATAATAATTCAAATCAAATGGTTTACCTGCTTCAGCAGAAACACTTATACCGTAACCTTTTTCAGAGCTGTTCTTGTTGCTATTTGGTTTGATGTCAACTTTATGACGACCGCCTTGTAAGACCAAATCTAAATATGTTCCGTCATCATCCATGTAGTTACCATACGCACCTAAGAAATAGGAATTTAATTTATTCTTGCCTGCATGACCGTTAATAGTACTAGCAAAACCATTTATATCTAAACTACCATGTAAAAATCCGAAATATCCCCCAGCTCGCCAATAACTATTTTCATCTTTCCAAATATCACTACCAACTTGTAAACCGGCGTAATTGCCTTTACTATGCGAATTTGCTATGCCGTTTTGTTTTATATCAGTTCTCTCAGTGATAATTCGCCCCCAACTAATACGAGAATCCCCTAATAAGGTATTACCTATACGTTGATGCATGTTCGCTTGCATAATCAAATCAGCTTGGCGTAATTGTGCAGCAACAGCTGCAAACATTGGCACTTCCTTACGATAAGCAACCTTGCTCGGTGAAACCGGGTTAATCGGTGGTTCTGGTTTATCCGGATTAACCGGTGGTTCTGGTTTATCTGGATTTACTGGTGGGTTTGGTTTATCTGGGTTTACTGGGTTAACTGGATTCACCGGGTCAACTGGATTTACCGGGTTAACTGGATTTACTGGATTTACTGGATTTACTGGATTAGTTGGATTGGTTGGATTGGTTGGATTGGTTGGTTTGTAAGAACGTAAATACCAATTGTTATTTTCTTGATTAATATCACCTTTATGTAAATAGTATTCATAAGCGCCGACATCTAAATGTGTCCCATCTAAATTAAAAGCATCGTTCGAACTCACTCCATTTACATTGACAATTTCAATACCATTAGTTGTGCCTGTATCTGCACCTAATCCACCAATATTGGTTATTTTAACTAATGTGTTTCCTGAAGCATTTCCACCAATTATTAGCTTATCGGTTAAGCTATTACTATCTTGTACCACTGTATCAAGCAAAAGCTGTCCATTATTACCAATATAATTACCTGTTATAGTAAGATTATCGCCAGTATAGTTATTATTCAGCGCGATAGTACCACTATTATAAACATCGCCACTTACTGTAGCTTGATGTAACGTTGGGACAAAATCTAAAATAGAGTTCGAACTTAGTGTAAGTTTATCAGTATTTAAATTACCAGTTAATGATAATCTGCCGTTTGTACCAACATTAATATTTTCCCAATCAAGAATCGCTATATCGCCACGGCTACCTGCTGAATCAGAAGATCCTGTCAGATGAGTGCTAAAGTTAAGTATATCTATTTCATTTGATGAACCAGCTCGAATATATTGATGCCCACCATCAATCTTGGTTAATTCTGAGATATCTGAGCCTTCATTGATATTAAGCGTATCATTACCCGTTCCTAGCAAAATTTTACCGCTAACTCTAGAACCATTATTAAGATTAATTATAGAATTGGTAACTTCATTTTTTATCGCTGTCCCAAGAACTGAATAAACATTAGCGCCATTGTTAAGGTTAATATTGGTTGTTGTATCCGATTTACCTGTTGTATAGATACCCGCATCGAGATTATTGGCAGCATCTGTCCCATTTGCATATACATTACCATTAATATTAATATTTGTTGAACCTAACCCATTGTTATTAATCTTAATGCCATTGTTTTTACCATAAATTACACCAGCTTTTTGATCAACCTCGATATCATGACTCAAGTTACTGTGAGTTATAACGATACCTGACTCATCTTGACCGATGACGACTCCGCTATGTGCAATAAATTTAGTTTGACCTAATCCTGAGTTTTCAAGTTCTATACCATTTTTTTTTCCTTTGATTAACTCAGTTCCTGTTTGAGAAACTAGCAAGTCAGTTGTATTATTCTGATTTGAAACATAAATTGCATCATCTTGCTCGCCTTCAACTCTATTCGCAATGGCAACTACGGTTTGAGCCGATCCTTTATTAATCAGATTAATACCTTTGCTATGACCTTTTATATAACTATTACTTAAGGTCTCCAGATGTAATTGACCCGTAGTTATATCATTCTCCACAACAATCGCATCAGCATTTTTACCTATAATATTACCGGCCAGAGACAGAGAAGTAGTAGAAATGCCCTTGTTAGTAAAATTTAGTCCATTATAATAACCAGAAATCGTACCAGACTGTTGCTCATAAGATAGATTAAGACTGTTGGCTGCATTTACAACAGACATACCATGTTGCTGAATACTTTCAATGACACCCGATGTTGATATCTGGGTTGAGCCAGTGCCTCCATTTATAAGTGAAACACCATTTAACATACCGGTGACAATACCAGACGCTTGTATAAAGATTAATTTATTAGCTTCAATGCCATTTTGGACTATTAAACCTTCATTTACTTGACCAGTGATATTACCAAATAAGTTAATATTAGTATTACCTGTCCCACTATTATGAAGGTTAACACCTCTTAATCTACCAGTAATATTACCGGAAGGTTGAATAAAATTTAAATCCCCTGTTTTGTCAGCGTTTACTGCCACGATACCATCGTTTGAAGCGCCAATAACTTCCTTAGAAATCTCAAGTGAAGTGATACTACCTTGACCATTATTGACTAGATTTATACCATTTAGGTTACCATGAATTTTACCATTCGACTGAATAATAGATACACCATTCAAGGTTTGACTACTGTTGATAACTTTAATTCCGTCGTTTTGCTCTCCCTCAACAGTTCCTGAAGTTGAGATAAAAGTTGATTTTGTTCCATTATTAAGGATATTTATGCCATTATTATGACCTTTGATCGAGCCTGATGTTTGATTTAATCTTATATTACCGGAATTTGCCGCATTTTGAGCAATAATACCGTCTTGCTGCTCGCCTTGGATACTATTTTTCGTTAAAATGCCAATATCGCCATTACCATTATTCAATAAATTAAGTCCGTTTACATGACCGAAAATACTACCACTCAATTGTTTTAAAGACATAGCCGTTGTAGTATTAGCCTGATTTTTCGCTACAATACCATCTATTTGCTCGCCTGTTACCGAACCAGAAATTGTTATATCGCTAGCTCCCAGGCCATTATTCATAATATTTATACCGTTATTATGACCTTTAATTACAGAATCAACCATTTGTGTTAGAAAAACATCTGAGGCTGTACTAGCCGACTCTGAATAAATAGCATCCATATTACGTCCTTCAACATTACCGGCAATAGTGATATCGGTTTGTTGATTACCATTATTATACGTTGCTAAACCATAACTTTGACCACTTACATTACTATCGTCATATTGATTGATTGTAATATTTTTACTGCCTGTGTTATTTTTTACAAATATACCTTCATTACTTAAACCATTTACTTTACCCGAAACAATAATTTCGGATATGCCTTGGCTGTGATTTTCAACACTTATCCCACGATTATGACCTTCAATATTACCATTTGACTGATTAACCGTCACATCAGATGCTTGATTGCCATTGAGTACAGATATACCATTATCTTGATTACCCACAACTGTACCTGAAGTATTAATGATTGTTGAACCTCTACCGTTATTAGTTGCCGCTATACCGGATTTACTTCCTCTCGATTCACCATTAACTAATTGAGTTATTTTGATATCTTGTGAATTACTACTATTTTGGGCATTAATCCCATCCCCTCCGTTACCAAATATTTTCCCCAGCGTATTGATAGTCAAAATACCATTGCCTTGGTGAATAATCTCGACTCCATTTTGACTACCTGTAATAGAGCCATTAGATTGAATAAAAGTAAAATTTGTGACATTAGAAGGGACTGTATTTTCATATCCATTGCCGTTGGTATTATTTACATCACCTGTACATGCCTGATTATTTGGATCATTAGTTATACATTGAGCAAAACTTGGGTTGGTCATCGCTAATGTAATGCTTGTTGTAGTAATGAAATTAAGTAAAAAAGCTTTGCTTTTAGATTTTGCCTTCCCTGAATTGTCAACAGCACATTGACAACGTGCGCTCCAAATTAACTTATTTATTTTATTCATATTCCCTCTCACTGAATCTTATATTGGTTATGATCCAATTTTTAATTTAAAAACATGAAAAACTGAATTAATTGAATTTTTTGAATAATGTGATCCCTTTAATTTCAAAATAAATACTGGATTTATTTTTTAAGTCACTTGGATAACACGTATATAGATAAAACAATCATTACTTTATTGATAAACAAAGCTCAAAATCATTTATAAACATTAAAGATGGAAAAAAGAAAAGCTAATGACAGTCCAGCAAATAACGGGGGAACTAAACATTTTAAAAGATGAACTATCGGTTAATATTTGTACCATATACCGATAAAAACCGCAATAGAATTATAAAAATTTACATATGATTGTGTAAATTTCGTTTTAATAAACGTGAAAGATCCTATATTTAATTAAACTAGAATATTAAATAAAGATTAATTTAACTTATCGTTGAGCTGAAATAAGCTAACCTGTATGTTTCACTATACCAAGGTTAAAACAGACAATTAGTGACTTTTTATTAAGAATAAAAGGGAGAAAAATTGGCATGAAATGAACTCTCATGCCGATAATTAAAACAAGAAATTATTATAATTATTATTGTCGTCGCTAAACAAACTATTAATAAAAATTAATCAATCTGAGCAATCTTACAGTCAGCGTTAATATACTCACCTTCTTTGATTGCTTGTTTTAAAGTTCCTGAACGATGAGCAATAACGGTTACTTCCATTTTCATTGCTTCCATTATAGCAATAACTTCGCCTTCATTAACAATTTGCCCATCCTCAACGACCCATTTAAATAAGTTTCCTGAAACAGGTGATACCACAATAATATTGTTATACTTTACATCTAAATGCTCAGAACTGGCAATAGTTGCATTAGTTTGAAATGATAAGCCTGTTAGCAATTTTGATGGTAACCCCAGTTTACAGCGTTTGCCATCAATTTCTATAAAGGTATGCGTTATACTTTCTTCATTTTGCGGGATTTGTCTTTTAGCCGGTTGAATTTCATTATTAAACTCAGTTTCAATCCAACGAGTGTGTACATTAAATTGTTGGCAAAAATCTGGATGTTCAATGACCGCCTGATGAAAAGGCAACACTGAAGCCACTCCCTCTATGTTAAACTCAGTCAAAGCTCGACGTGCTCGCGCAATTGCTTGCTTACGATCATTCCCAGTAATAATAAGTTTAGCCATTAAAGAGTCGAAAGTAGCAGGAATCGTTGAACCTGTTTTAACACCACTATCTAAACGTACTCCAGGACCAGATGGCGGTTCAAATAGGCTTATCATACCTGAAGTAGGTAAAAAACCGTTACCCGCATCTTCAGCATTTATTCGGAATTCAATTGCGTGTGACCGGGGCTTCGGTGTTTGATTTATACTCAGCGGTAAACCTTGTGCGATGCGTAGTTGCTCAACAACGAGATCAACACCTGTCGTTTCTTCAGTTACAGGGTGTTCAACTTGTAAGCGCGTATTTACTTCTAAAAATGATAATTTACCTGACTGGCTTAATAAAAATTCGACAGTACCCGCTCCGACATAATTAGCTTTGACACAAATGTCTTTCGAAGCTTTAATAATTTGTTGCTCAAGTTGTTCAGTAATAAAAGGTGCAGGAGACTCTTCAATAAGTTTTTGATTACGTCTTTGCAATGAACAATCTCGTGTACCAACGACAACAACATTACCCAATGTATCAGCAAGTATCTGAGCTTCGATATGTCGAGGGTGATATAGAAATTGTTCTAAAAAACACTCTCCTCGGCCAAATGCAGCTGTCGCTTCACGTACCGCTGAGTGATAAAGCTCTTCAACTTCTTCAATTTGCCATGCAACTTTTAACCCGCGACCACCACCGCCAAAAGCAGCTTTGATCGCAATAGGTAATCCAAACTCTTGAGCAAACGCTAATACTTCTTTTACATCTTTAACTGGTTGCTTGGTGCCAGAAACTAACGGAGCACCAACAGATAGGGCTATTTGCCTTGCCTGAACTTTATCACCGAGCATTTCAATTGTTTCAGGATTTGGCCCAATCCATATTAATCCAGCTGCTTGTACCGCTTTGGCAAATTCGGCTCGTTCGGATAAAAAACCATATCCGGGATGCACCATAGTTGCACCGGATTTTTTAGCGATAGTAATTATTTTGTCAATGTTTAAATAACTTTCACTGGGTAAAGTCCCGGATAAACCATAAGCTTCATCTGCCATTTGGACATGTAATGAATCTATATCATTATCAGCATAAATAGCAATCGACTTAAAGCCCAAATCTCGACACGCACGAATAATACGAGTCGCGATTTCACCACGATTAGCAATTAACACTTTATGTGTGATTTTTTTGTAATCAGACATGATCAGAACAACTCCCAATAAATTCTTTAAACATTCCAATAGGATTAAATTTTATTTTAGCATTAACAGGAATTTGACCTGCTAAGTCTAAATGATAATTACAAACTGCACCAATGACGGGATAACCTCCTGTCAATGGATGATCATTCAAAAATAGAACTGGCTGGCCATTAGCTGGAATCTGAATTGCGCCAATACAAGTCCCTTCGCTTGGTAATTCTTGCTGGATTTTACGACTCAATGGCTCTTCACCTAATAATCGTAGCCCAATACGATTAGATGCCGGCGTAACATGCCATAGCTGTGAACAAAGCTTTGTTATCGCCTGTTGAGTAAACCAGTCAGTACGAGGGCCTAATACAATATCTAATTCAACCACATCATCTGAACTAGGATAATTAACTAAAGGTAATTGAGTTAATGATACAGCATTTAATCGTTTTTTGTGTCTAAGTGCTAAATATTGATTATTTTTCAGTGGTGAAGGTCCCACTTGTGCCAACGTGTCATATGAACAACTGGTTAGAACAGGGGCTATTTCAAATCCACCACGTACAGCAAAATAACTACGGACCCCACATTGACAATTTCCTAGCTCAATAATATCCCCTTTTTCTAATTGAATCGGCTCATACATTCTTGTGTGATATTTTTCTTGCTTAGCGGTAGTAATAGTAATGTCACATGTAGCACCAGTTACAGCAACTAGCATGGCGCTGTTTATCTGTGCCTTAAATCCACCTTGAGTGATTTCTAAAGCCGGAGTGTTGATTGAATTACCGACTACTCGATTCACGCAATGTAGCGCACTTTTATCCATAGCTCCGGACTCGGAAATGCCTAATGCTGCTTGACCAATTCGACCATCATCTTGCCATAATGTTTGTAAGCCAGTCTGTAGAATTTTAATATCGTGTTGTAGATGATCGGTTTCTTCGACTTTTTTAGATATCGGTAATGAGTATATTTTCCCAGATTTACTGGCATCAATAAAATTAACTCGACTACCGGGCTTTAGTAATGCAGGTTCTTTTCGATGTAGATCCCATACCGCAACATGAGTAATTCCAATTAATTGCCACCCACCAGGACTAGTCTTTGGATAAATACTGCTAAATTCTCCCGCTAAGGCTACCGAACCAGCTGGAATGCGGATACGTGGCGATTGGCGACGTGGCACATTAAGATTAGCACCTTTTGATACCATATAAGCAAAACCAGGCGCAAAGCCACAAAAAGCGACTTGATATTCATGCTCAGTGTGTCGCTCAATAACGTCACTAATCGTGATACCTAAATAATTAGCAACGTCCGCTAAATCCTCGCCTTGATACTGTACAGGTATAGTAATTAACTCACCTGAAGGCATGACTCCCGCTGAAATATCAAGTTTTGCAACATGTTTGGCAATTGTAGAGGCATTTGTAAGAACAGGATTGAAACGAATCAATATCGTTCTCGCTGCTGGCACAATTTCTTCGATATGCCATTGTTTGAACATATTATGCAATAGATCAGTTAACGCCATTGTTTGTTCAAGGCTATTTAGTTCTACCATTAGTGCATCTAAATTAACCGGTAAAAAACGCATCATACACTCCTAGTGCCTAAAACTGAAAATCCATCAATAATTAAAAGCCAAAATATATAAGGTCGCAGTTGAGATACCTTAAGGAATCTAACCATAAATAATCTAAACAAACGAAGAAACAGTTATACCATTTTGTTGAAATTTATCACGAACACTTTGCGCTATCGCTAACGCAGCAGGACTATCGCCATGAACACAAATCGAACTGGCATCAATCGAAACAAATTTTCCCTCAATTGACATCAGACTGCCTTCATTCACCAATTGTAACATACGTTCGGCTACTAATTGAGGGTTATGCAATACTGCATTTTCTTCATGGCGAGAAACTAAAGTTCCATTAGCATGATATGCACGATCAGCAAACGCTTCTGCTACAACATTTAAACCTTTTTCCTTTGCCCAATTAATAAGTGGAGATCCAGCCAGAGCCACCAGAACAAGATTAGCATCAAGTGAACAAATAGCATCAATGACAGCCATTGCCTGACGCTTATCATGCGCCATAGTATTATACAATGCCCCATGGGGTTTTACATAGTCAACGCTGGCACCAATTGAAGTTGCTAATCCTTTAAGCGCACCAATTTGATAAATCACATCAGCGGTTAATTCGTCTGATGCGATATCCATATTACGCCGACCAAACCCGACTAAATCAGGATAAGCGACATGTGCACCGATCTTAACATTATTGGCTTTAGCAGCTTTAAGCGTCTTCAAAATTCCTTCCGGGGATCCTGCATGAAAACCACATGCTACATTGGCACTACTGACAATTTTGAGTATCGCTTCATCATTACCCATTTTCCATTGACCAAAACTCTCACCAAGATCACTATTTAAATCTATCAATTTATTAACTGGCATGCTGATCCTTTATTTTAAATAATTAAAGATAGTTACAACTGACATTGCGCCCATATACCAAGTCATAATACAAACAATTAAACCAGACCATAATAACCATCTAGGATAATGATAGCCAGACATAAGATCGGATCGTTTCCAACCAATATAAATAAATATTGTTAAGCCTAGTGGTAAGACTAAACCATTAAAACCACCGGCAAAAACCAATAGTGCAACAGGTGCAGTGCCCATTATTAAATAAACAGCCAAAGAGCTGATAATAAATACAATGGTAGCCATTTGACGTTGTTTTTTCGTAATGTTACGTTTAAACGGTGTGATAAATGTCATTGAAGTATAAGCTGCTCCAATAATACTGGTTAATGCCGCAGCCCATAGTATTAAACCAAAAATACGCAAACCAAGCTCACCTAAAGCAGCTTGAAAAGCCTGCGATGCAGGATTGGCAGCGTAACTTGAAATATCGATTGTCACCCCACTTGCCACAACGCCTAAAATTGCTAAAAACAAAATGTAACGCATAATGCCAACAACAATTATACCTCGGGTTGCCGCCGTCGATACTGGCTTAATATTATGCACACCACCCATATTTTTATCCAACAAACGATGTGCGCCGGCATAAGAAATATAACCCCCGACAGTACCACCTACAATGGTTGTAATCGATGCAAAATCAATATTACTAGGAAAGACTGTTTGCGTTAAAGCTTGCCCGATTGGCGGATGCGCTGCAAAGAGCACAAATAATGTTAAGCCAATCATTAATAATCCTAAACCTATCATTAATCGATCAATAAAATGACTGGCCTTACTTGATGAAAAGATATAAACAGCCAATAAAGCACTTATTGCCCCACCCCATTTAGGATCAAGACCAACCAGTGCATTTAAGCCAAGACCTGCTCCAGCGATGTTACCAATATTAAAAACCAAGCCACCAAATATCACCAACACAGCCAATAGGTAACCACTACCGGGAATTGTCGCGTTAGCAATATCTGAAGAGTACATTTTAGTTAACGATACGACTCGCCAAATATTTTGTTGCACAACAAAATCAATAATAATTGATGCCAAAATTCCGAATCCAAAAGCACTACCTAATGTTACGGTAAAAGTGGCGGTTTGCGTGATAAAACCAGGGCCTATAGCCGAGGTTGCCATTAAAAAAATAGCACTGATTAAAGAAGCCCGACGATTTTTTACAAAAGCGGCTGCACTATGGCTATTTTGATTTTCCATATGCCTGTTCCTTCTATAGTTGCTTTGCTTGTTAACAAATAATTGCAATTACCATACCATAGTTATCGCCAATAACTATGAAAATGGTTAACAATGAGTATTGATATAAATTATTAACCACATTGAAGGAATTAACAGCATTTATTAGCTAAAAAACATTCCAAACACTCAATGAAAGCCTACAAAACAGTTTAATTGTATCCATGAAAAGCGGTAATAAATATCATTATTTAAATTTTGGTGCAATATTGCTTGTAGAAAGTGCAAAGTAATTTTTTATAACTTTACTCATCCGAAAAGTTATTATAGAAACTTCCATCAAAAAAACCAGTTTCGAATGTTCATATATTGAAAATTAATAGATAAAATTAATTCAACTATCATTTTTATAATCACTATTCAGAAAGGCTTACACACCCCTAAAATACTAGAAAGAGACATGATGTGTAATTAATCCAAAAACTCATCTCATTTCTTCTAAGTGTTTCCAGGAGACCTCGAAAATAATGGTCGTTTTTATAATCAAAATTTTATACACTCAAAAAGTTGTATTAATGACTATTTATATATCTATAAGAACTAAACAAAAATTATAATTAAGGAATATGGGAAATGAAGCATTATTTAGAGTTTAAAGATACCTTGTCGAATAAATTTTGGTATATCACCCAACAAGACGAATCACTAACAATCGTATTTGGTAAGATAGGGACAAAAGGACAAACACAAGTTAAAACGTTTTCTTCGCCTTACGATGCGGAAAAAGAAGCCAACAAACTGATCAAATCGAAAATCAAAAAGGGCTATGAGGAAAAAGCGATCCCACCAACGCTTGAACAATCAACCTGCACAGAAAAAACAATCATCAAAATGCCTGATGCCCCAAAACCGAAATATCATCCAAAACCCATTCCACCCAAAGATGTGATTGATGATGGTGAAAAAAAACCGTGGAGGAATCTTGTAGCATTTGATTTTGAAGAGT
>NZ_JAFNNZ010000030.1:0-2994 GCF_026536565.1 Gilliamella sp. B2923
AACAAAACATCAGCGCCCTCGCCCAGCTGGCAGCCGGCCTGGCGATTGCCGCCGGTGGCGGTGATACCGGCGCTGCCGGTGCGGCGATTGCTGCCGGGAAGAATGCGGTTGAGAATAATGCTTTGGCTCAAGCAGCAATGATTGGCTGGCGAGTTCTTCGACCAGGAACACTGGGGCAACCAGTAACAATTACAGCATTAGATGTACTAGTTGGAAAAGGATTAAGTATTGCTGAAGCCGAATCTTTTTTAACCAGTCTAACGTTTGAACAACGGAAATTAATTGATCTTGCATTAGCTGATCCGATAGGAGATAGTAACTTCGAAAATGCAGTACTAAAAACTTATGAAATTTATGGTGCGTCTCATAAAAATGAAGGGTATCCAATCCCAGAACCATTACCTCCTTTACCTGGTTCGACAATTCAAGAACAAGATAAAGATGATGGAAAGCTAGTTACCCCTATTGCTCAACAAAATAAAGACGATGGAAAATTAGTCTCGCCAATAGTGGAGCAAGATAAGAATAGTGGTATTTTTGAGGGTCCTGAAATAGATGTTGTTGATTGGCGGGATTTTATTCTTACTAATCAAAATAAATCTTTTGTTGATTACAAAGGTGATTTAAACAAAGGTGACCAAATTGATTTGAGTAAATTTACAAATAGACAAAGAGTATCTGGTGGTAAAGCAAATTATGTTGATCCAAAGACTGGCTGGATTCTTTCTCCTGATAGGGCTGGCGCTAATTCTCATGGTGGAAGTGCGTGGAAGCTTACTAATAAAAAAGGAAATCGGATTGCAACGTTAGATGAAAATGGGAGTGTGTTAAGAAAATGAATAAATTAATTGACAGTTTTTTATCGATAGATTTTGATGATGATAGTTTTATGGATGCCTATAATGTAATAACTATTTCCTATTTTGACCATTATTTAAATGAAGAGGAATATTGTAAAGCAGAATTAGTTTGTTATTCTGATGTTAAAAGCAATGTTGAAAAAGAAAAATTATTCAAAAATATTGAGAATAAATTTATAAAATTATATGAATCATTATATTATTTATCAGACAAACAAGAGCTTGTATGTATCAATGGTAATTTGTATCCATTGAATTTTGATGAATATAAGTTAGCGGTAAGGAATGCGATGAAAGAAAAGCCACTATGTCAAATTTTGTATCCCTCATTACTTATGTTTTCTGTTGCTGGTTATGATTTAACACATCAGTTTTTCTTTTTAAAAGATAACGATGAGTTAGTATCACTCCAAAAAACGATAAAAAATTTAGTAGACAGTGTAGGCCTTAATATCATCCAATAAATAAAGCGTAACTTACAAATAATCATTCAATCCAGTTCTGCGATCCTTATCGCAGAACTGGTCTATCATTTATCAATTATGCGTTCTGCTTCGCAAGTTCAACAATCAACCTACCCTTTTTAGCGGTAATGGTGACTGGTTGCCCTGTCGTAAACCCAGCTTGCTCTAACCAATTACCTTTAAGATGCATTGAAGACCTACCAACAATATACTTATTTATATCCTGTCGAAAATCAGGCAGATTATCATCAAATAAACCAACTATTAGCATCAACATCAAAAGAAGCAAATGAATTGCGCAGTATCTATGATGGCGTGGTGTTATCTTTTCAGCGTTGGGGTTACAACGAAGAAGATGCACAAAAAATGGCTGGCTATTATATGGGTAGCATGATGACAGTTCATGGTATAGTTGGAGCTGGGATTACTCTGCCTAGAATACAAAAAGTATTCGGTAACACCAAGCAGTTGATCGGAAAAACTGCAACCAATGCCGGAAAGGGAACTGCTGCCAACAAACCATTAGACAAAACAGACTTAGAGCTACAACACGGAAAAGGAAATGTTGAACAAGATGGTGGAAATTATAAAGAGACTAAGGATAAAATACTTGATAATCAGGCTGCCAATCAGAAAGCAAACGAAAGTAGTAAATTTGGTGAACATGTAGCGAAAGAACAACAAATTAATGCTGGTAAGGGGGCAAATAGTACATCATCCAATCCAATTATTAACCCAGCAACAAATAAAGTGATTATTGAACACATCATTGTACCATCAGGTAAAGCACCAAAAACCTCTACGCCAAACTCAATTTATGAGGTATCGAGAGCAGATGGTTCTAGGAGTGTTACTTATTATGATGAAAGAGGTAATATGTTCTCAAGAGAAGATTATGGGCAACAAAAAACACATGGGAAACTTGGATATGACGAAAATGGAAAAGTTCCACCGCATGAACATAAGCAAACTTATAAATCTCATAACGGCAAAATATATAAAGATAAAAGCTATTACAGACAAATTGATGAAAATGGTAAGCCCGTTGGTCCTTGGATTTTAGATAAAAAATAGGAAATATTATGTCAAATGATGTATATGGTTATATATTGCCAGATATAAATATAGATTATAAATTAAAATTAGATGATTACATAAAAGTATGTTCAATTAATATTCGAAAAATTGAAAAAAGAGAATTATTTAATTACCCCATAAATTTAATACCAAACATGGAGGCTTTTATATTTGATATAAGTGATGGTCCTAATTCTATTAATGCTACTTATTTAATAGATTATGACCAATATGCACCAGATACAGATATTGGCTTTCCTGCAGATCCGAAAGAACGTCTAGATATACTTATTAATACATTGATTGATATGATCAAAATTACTAATGCATCTAAAATGGTTGTATCCATGACTGAATGCAACCAAATAGAAACGATTAAAAAAATAAGTTTTTCTGAAATGAGGGAAGTCATCCATGCTGATTTTGAAGCATACCAGGCACCGCCTGACACACTTTATGAAATTATATGTTAACAAATTCCTTTTTTAATAAATCAGGCTCTATAATTAACTTGCCCTGTTCAATCTTAATGATAACAGGGCAACCGACATAAAATCCTAACTGCTAAAGCCCCCTACCCTTATCGATGCCGG
>NZ_JAFNNZ010000031.1:0-2992 GCF_026536565.1 Gilliamella sp. B2923
AATTTTTTATATTTATCAGAATAATTTGAATTTATCCTGTTTATTGGGGCATAAGCCCCTTTTTATGATTTTATTTTTTATAATTCCGCTAACTTTTCCTGCCAATATTCTTGATATTGTGGCAGGCGTTTTTGTGCTGTTTGGTACACCTGTTTTAGTTCAGTAGTATCGAGTTTTCTTTGTAGTGTCTCCATGGCATAATCTAGTTTTTTCTGCTGCATATATGCCATAAACAATAGTGAGGCATCATAGACTTCGCCCATATCCGGTGTGATTTTTTCAAGCTGTTTGATTGCCCGATAATTATCATCCTTATAAATCCCGGCTCCTAAAGCCTCATCTAAATACATTATACCGGGCTTAGATTTATCAATGTTTGGGCTTCCTTTTGGACTATCAAAGTAATAGTATTGTTTTCGCAGTGCGTATAATTTTTCTTTATCGGGCGCTTGTTTGTTCATTGCAACAGCAATCTTTGCAAAATCCATTACTCCATAAATTAGCTGAGCTTGGTTTTTAGCATAAATTCCCATACCCACTTGATAGGGGGTGCCACTGAAATCAATCACGACTTTTTTACCAAAACAGTAGGCTTGTTCAGTGCCCCAAATGATAACAGAGCGGACACCTATGTTATTTTGCACTTTATGAAATTGGATAATAGCGTCGAAAATGTAGGGATTAGTTATTGTTAATGGCGCAAAAATAACTGCTCTCCATGGGGAATCATAAGTTTCCAATTCTCTAACATCAAACCCGCGTTTTTTAGCTTGCAATGGTGTAATGATACAAGGTGGATTTTCGATAAAATCTTGCTCATTAATAATTAACGGTTCGGAATCGCTTTCTGGTTTAGGTGAGATATTATAAATAATTGGCTGACCGCTACCTTCTCCTTCTTTCTTAAGAGCTTCTAGGACTAAATTATGGAAATCTGCGTATATCAATTTTTCTTGTGGATCAGTCGCATTATTAAATAATTCTTTTAACTTTTTGAGACTATCACTAGGTTCACCAAAAAGATATTCCACTAAATAAGTCAATTTACAATATGGATTTTTGGGCTCGTTATTTCTGTAATAATCCGTCAAACTAGCTAAATTTTGCGGAATTTTATAAAATTGACTGGATAATTCAGATATAAATTGACAATGAGTTAATTGCAATAAAGCAATCGCAACCGCAGTTTCGGGCGTAATACCCCAATATTTTTCAAGAACAATGCCAAAATAACTTGCCAAATATTCATGGTCACCATCAGTTTCATTTGCAAATTTAATTGCCAAATCCATATGTTTTACATCCGTCATTGCCAGGGCAATAGCAGCAAATGTCCCGGCGACTGAATTATTCTCATCTTGTAGATCTCTGCTATGATGAAATTCATACATGGTTAAGTTAACAAACTCTCTTATTTTATCATGTAAACTTTCGTACATGGCTGCTTTACGGAAAAAGACATGTGAACAGCAAGCTATTCCCATACCTAGCTCATATTCTTCAAAGTCCTCATAGTCTTCAATGTATTTAGCAAATTCAGAATAGTATTCAGGCTTGGCAACAAAATAAATATTAAGCCAATGCCCCTCAAATATATTTGAATAACCTTTTGCCATTAAGTTATTTAAATAATCAAGCGCATCGGAATATGCCTGTTCACTTTCTTGTTTAAAGCGTAAGTAAATTTCACCACCCGTTGGCATGGCTCTGGCGATAATGGTGTCAGTTTCACAAAAAACATCAGTTTCAGTAAAAGTATCATAAAAACGTTCGGTTTCTGACTGATTGTCTGAATCGTCTTTTTTTCCTGGCTTGCTATCTCTAATGCCCAGCTTATCCCACGCTTGTTTTTGTAGAATTGCTGGTTCATATCCTTTATCAACTAAGTCTTGAATATATATATCAGCATATTTAAATCCAAAATTTTCCCATTTAAACTGTAAATAAACTAACCACCATTTTTTAAAATCAACATGGATGTGTTTCCTTAACAGAGAACGCCCTGTAGATTCAGCCTCTTTTTCACCTGAATAAAGATATTTTTTTAATAATGCTAAAATTCTATCGGTATCGTATTGCTCAATGATCCTATTATAAGCAAAATATTCTTCTACAGTGTCAGTTAGCAAATCTACATCATATTCATCTGATTGTTCGAGATATTTTAGGTCGCTTTCAAGCTCAAGTATCTTTGTTTGTCGGTAGGTTTGTTCTATTGGTGTCTCGATGAAAATATTGTCCTCATTGAAAAAAGCAATTCTAAAATAATGATCTGTAATACCTTCAAAAAAACCATTATCCAGCATTTTATGGAGTTTTTCGGTAAGTAGTGGGGTAAAATATTGATTATTTATCTGATCACTATATTGAGGCTCATTATACTCAATATCACTAATAGCAAATGATTGATAACTTTTTGGGTCTCTATCTCGATTTAAAGGGTATATTTTCAGATATTTTTCATCGAAGGTAATATAAAAACCATAAGTATGATTTGGTAATTTAAAAGCTGGAATATTATCTTCACCACCAGCTCGAATAGTGTCAACAATGTGTTGTAACGTGCTGGCTATTTTATCTGCCATTTGTACTGGATAATCGTTAAGATATTCTTCAGCCAGGCGATGAATTGAATCGGGACGGGTTTGATAATTGTCATAAATATATTTTAATGCTCCTTGAGCATAAAATTCTTTCACTACAATATTGGGATCTTTGATTGTTAGAAGATAGGTTATACAATCAAAATGCATTGGGGATATTATGTTGATGAATTTTGAAAAAATAACTTCAAGAGTATCTTTAACTAACGTTTGAAATACCTTAGTACTTGGACTCAACACTTTTAATTGTTCAAACGTCGCTTCGATATCGAACTGCTCACCTTGCTTTATATATTTCCGTAATAAAACTTTTAAGTTATCAAATTCTTGTTCTTGTGGTGTTTTGGTGACTGTCTCTTTTTTAATCGGGGCATTACTTTGTTTTGGTG
>NZ_JAFNNZ010000032.1:0-2881 GCF_026536565.1 Gilliamella sp. B2923
TAAAGCAAGGTGTGCAGTTCGATATTGAAGCGACATTTGAACAATTAAAAGCATTAAGCCCCAGCAATAATGAATTTCAAATTTTTATTAAAGAGATGCTTCTGCTCATTTTTTCAAAATTTATCAAGAATATTTCGCCTATTCACTTTGATTGCATTACGTATTTCTTGAGAATCAAAGATCCAAAAATTACTTTTAGCGGGCTCTTTGCCGAAGGAGTAATGAAATATATTTATAGCCACTACAAGACTCGCTCTGAATCAATCCATAGTCTGGCGGAACAATATCTTACCGATTATTCGGTACAAATGGTAAATAAAATAGTTAACGCATTACAATGCATTGTGAATACTATCCGAGCAGGTGGCGAAGATAATATCCCAGCTTACAAATTACCGAATCAAATTAATGGTTTTTATATTACTTTTGATTATAAAAATCGGGGAATGGATAAATTTCTAGAAATAAATTCTTTAACATATAAATGCAATCAAAAAACATATTATTCAGAAAATATAAATGAGCTTGAATATGATCCGGAAAGTTATTGTGATCAAATAAATAATCAATATTTTTTTCCACTACTTGCCGAAAAACTCCAAAAAATGCTAAATGATGGTTTTTTTGATGGTATAACTGATAATTATTTTAACATTGTAGTTTGTCAAATAAACAATATCATTATTGAAACACCACTTGAACCAAACTATCGACAAACAAGGCTATTTGAGCTTGAAAGAGACCTAAAATATCTGGAGCAATCAGATGAATATGATGCAGATTTGTTAACTAATACTGTTGATAAATATTTTGCTTTTGATGGTATTGTAAGAAAACATGATACCGATAGAATTTTAGTGTTACTAAAAAAATATCTTTATTCGGGTGAAAAAGAGGCTGAATCGAAAGGACGTTCTCTGTTAAGGAAATACGAAGATTTTGATTATAACAAATGGCGTTTAGTTGATTTACAGTTTGAATGGGCAAATTTTGAATTTAAATATGCTGATATCTATATTAAAGACTTAGTTGATAAAGGATATGAGCCAGCAATTATTCAAAAACAAGCGTGGGAACAGCAGCTCATTAATGATTGCAAGCCAGAAAAAAAAGACGATTTAAGTAATCAATCAGAAACGGAGCGTTTTTATCATACTTTTTCTGAAAATGATATATTTTGTGAAACTGACACTATTATCGCCAGAGCCATGCCAACGGACGGTGAAATTTATTTACGCTTTAAACAAGAAAGCGAGCAGGCATATTCAGATGCACTTGATTATTTAAATGGCTTAATGAAAAAAGGTTATTCAAAAATATTTAAAGGGTATTGGCTTAGGATTTATTTTATTGCTAAACCAGAATACTATCCTGAATTAGCCAAGATTATTGAAGAATTTGAAACATTAGCCAGTGATTCACATGCCTTTTTCCGCAAAGCAGCGATGTACGAAAGTTTACATGATAAAATACGAGAATTTATTGAATTAACAATGGAGGTATCTCATTGTTGTTTAGATCTCCAAGATGAAGATAATTCTGTCGCTGGGACATTTGCTGCTATTGCCTTGGCGATGACGGATGTGAAACATATGGATATGGCAATTAAATTTGCGCTTGAGACCGACGATGAACACGATTTTTTTGCAAGTTATTTTGGTGGTGTTCTTGAAAAATATTGGGGTATTACGCCTGAAACAGCAGTTGCGATTGCATTATTGCAGTTAAGTCAACAAGATCCCCCTGATTTATCCAGTCAATTTTATAAAATACCGCAAAATCTTGCTGAGCTAGCTGATTATTTTAATAGCTGCGATTTCCCTTTTAAAAGTCGCAAAATTATTACCTTGGTAGAATGTCTTTGGGGAGATGGCAAATATAGCTTGAAGAAGTTAAAAAATTTGTTCAATCGTGCTACTGATCCTTTAGCAAAAGAGATTTATGCTGATTTTCATAATTTAGTTTTAGACGCTCTTGAGGAAGAAAGAGAAGATAGTGGTCAACCAATTATCTATAATCTCCCACCTAAATATGAAAGCGAATCTGAACCGTTAACAATAGTTGACCAAGATTTTATTGAAAATCCACCTTGTATCATTACACCATTGCAAGCTAAAAAGCGCGGGTTTGATGTTAGAGAATTGGAAACTTATGATTCCCCATGGAGAGCAGTAATTTTTGCGCCATTAACGATAACCAATCCCTACATTTTCGACGCTATTATCCAATTTCATAAAGTGCAAAATAACATAGGTGTCCGCTCTGTTATCATTTGGGGCACTGAACAAGCGTACTGTTTTGGTAAAAGGGTCGTGATTGATTTTAGTGGCACCCCTTATCAAGTGGGTATGGGAATTTATGGTAAAAACCAAGCTCAGCTAATTTATGGTGTAATGGATTTTGCCAAGATTGCTGTTGCAATGAACAAACAAGCGCCCGATAAAGAGAAGTTATACGCACTAAGAAAACAACACTATTACTTCGATAGTCCCAAAGGAAGCCCAAACATTGATAAATCCAAGCCCGGTATAATGTATTTGGATGAAGCTTTAGTCGCCGGAATTTTTAATGATAATAATTATCGGGCAATCAAACAGCTTGAAAAAATCACCTCGGATATGGGCGAAGTCTATGATGCCTCACTGCTGTTTATGGCATATATGCAGCAGAAAAAACTAGATTATGCATTGGAGAGACTGGAAAGAAAACTCGATACTACTGAACTAAAAAAGGTATACCAAACAGCACAAAAACGCCTGCCACAATATCAAGAATACTGGCAGGAAAAGTTAGCAAAATTATAAAAAATAAAATCATAAAAAGGGGCTTATGCCCCAATAAACAGGATAAATTCAAATTATTCTGATAAATATAAAAAATT
>NZ_JAFNNZ010000033.1:0-626 GCF_026536565.1 Gilliamella sp. B2923
ATCACTGTTATGCCAATTTATATCAAAAAAGTGATTGTGTTAACAGAATAAATCACATTTTGAGGCTGTATAAAAAAAGAACTGCCTTAATATGTAAGACAGTTCTTTTAGCATAAATTGACTCTTCTATAATGATGTTTACTTTATGGAATTATAATTATCACAACCTTCTTTTAAACCGAGTGAACAAGCTTGTTTAAAATATTTTTTGGCTAACGCTATATCTTTTTTAACGCCCTCGCCTTGCTGATACATTACGCCTAAATTATTTTGCGCCTCACGCCCCCCTTGTTCAGCGGCTTTAGTATACCAATAAAGCGCTTTTTCTTTATCGACTTCGACACCCTCACCTTCGGCATAAATAACCCCTAAATTATTTTGCGCCCCACGCCACCCTTGTTCAGCGGCTTTAGTATACCAATAGAGCGCTTTTTCTTTATCGACTTTGACACCTTCACCTTCGTCATACATCAATCCTAAATTAAATTGTGCGTCACCAACACCTTGTTCAGCGGCTTTAGTATACCAATAGAGGGCTTTTTCTTTATCGACTTTGACACCGTCTCCTTCGTCATACATAAGGCCTAAATTATTTTGCGCCTCACGCCCCCCTTGTTCTGCTGCTT
>NZ_JAFNNZ010000033.1:722-2693 GCF_026536565.1 Gilliamella sp. B2923
GCTTTAGTATACCAATAGAGCGCTTTTTCTTTATCGACTTTGACACCGTCTCCTTCGTAATACATAAGGCCTAAATTATATTGCGCGGAATCAACACTTTGTTCTGCGGCTTTAGTATACCAATAGAGCGCTTTTTCTTTATCGACTTTGACACCGTCTCCTTCGTAATACATAAGGCCTAAATTATATTGCGCGTCACCAACCCCTTGTTCTGCGGCTTTAGTATACCAATAGAGCGCTTTTTCTTTATCGACTTCGACACCCTCACCTTCGTAATACATCAATCCTAAATTATATTGCGCATCATCAATGCCTTGTTCTGCGGCTTTAGTATACCAATAGAGCGCTTTTTCTTTATTAACTTTGATACCATCACCATCGTCATACATCAATCCTAAATTAAATTGTGCGTCACCAACACCTTGTTCTGCGGCTTTAGTATACCAATATAGCGCTTTTTCTTTATCAACTTTGACACCTTCACCATCGGCATACATAATCCCAATACTAAATTGCGCATCACCATCCCCTTGTTCAGCGGCTTTAGTAAACCAATATAGCGCTTTTTCTTTATTGACTTTGACGCCCTCACCTTCGGCATACATCAGTGCTAAGTTATATTGAGCATCCCTATCTCCCTGCTCTGCCTCACTGTTACAAACAACTAAAGCTTTATCAAAAACTTCTTGTTCTAAATAAGTAATGCAATCATTAGCGTAAGCCGTCGTCGATAATAATGCTGTTAATACAACAAATAGTACTTTTTTCATTAGTTTTCCTTAAATTCCTAAAATATAATAATTTTTTTATTTTGCCTGCTAGCAAGAAAAGAACAAAAATACGTTTACCATCTATTACTTGTTAACAATGTACTTTTAAATCGCTTATCGGTATCGGGTTATATGGTTGATAAAATGGTTAACACACCACCCTAACTTATTGGGTCGCATCAAAGTGTCACTGTTGAGCCAATTTATAACAAAAAAGTAATTGTGTTAACAGAATAAATGACATTTTGAGGCGGTATAAAAAAAGAACTGCTTTAATATGTAAAGCAGTTCTTTTAGCAGATTTCTATTTTTGCGTGATTTATAAATAATGTTTATTCCATTTCTTTATAAAGGATATCACAACTTTCTTTAAATTTTAGATAACAAGCTTGTTCAAAATACTTACTAGCTAACTTGCTATTTTTTTCAACACCATCACCTTCATAATACATAATACCTAATCTATACATTGCATCAGTATTTTCCCAATCTGCTGCTTTTGTATACCAATAGAGCGCTTCCTCTTTATTGACTTCGACACCATCACCTTTATCATACATACGCGCTAAATCATATTGCGCATACTCACTCCCTCGTATTGCTGCTTTTGTATACCAATAGAACGCTTTTTCTTTATTAACTTTGACGACTTTGACAGCATCTTTACCTTCGTCATATATACGTGCTAAATGATGTTGCACGCCAGCCAAATTATCTTTTACCTGTGCTTTAGCTTGAGAGTACCAATATCGTGCTTTTTCTTTATTGACTTCGATACCCTTACCCTGATCATACATATATACTAACTCTAATTGCGGCAAAACATACCCTACTTTTGCCGCTTGAGTATACCAATTTAGCGCTTGTTCTTTATTGACTTCGACACCGTCTCCTGATTCATATATACGTGCTAAATGATATTGCGCATCATCATGCCCCTGTTCCGCTGCTTGAGTGTACCAATAGAGCGCTTTTTCTTTATTAACTTCGACTCCCTTACCTTCGCCATACAGAAGGGCTAAGTAAAACTGAGCTCTGCTATCTCCCTGCTCAGCCTCAGTGTTACAAGCAATGAAAGCTTGATCAAATTTTTCTAGAATAAAATCAATAATGCAATCATTAGCGTAAGCCGTCGTCGATAATAATGCTGTTAATACAACAAATAGTACTTTTTTCATTAGTTTTCCTTAAATTCCTAAAA
>NZ_JAFNNZ010000034.1:0-2347 GCF_026536565.1 Gilliamella sp. B2923
TAGTGTTAAGGTCTGCTGCTTGCGCTTTTATTTGATCTGCTTTTAAGGTGATAGACTCTTGCGCTAACAGTTGGCTATGGTCGGCAGTGAGCTTATTGGTTTGTATTTCAATCCCTTGTTTAGCTTGCACTGTTGCGTTATCAATATCGATTTGTTGGTTATTTGATAACTGTAATTGTTGCTCTGTCTGAATTTTTGCCGAATTGAGAGAAATATTCTCTTCACCGGTCAAATGCAGCTTATTGGCATAAGTTTGACTGTTGTTAAGATTCAGATTGTTCTTGGCATTGAGCGATAGTGTCTGGCCGGCACTGTTTTTACCGTTGAAATTGATGTCATTTGCGGTGCCGGAAATATTGCCTTTATTATGGATCAGTTTTCCTTGCTCATTAATGCCGGCGGCAACTCGACTTGCCTCAGTGCTGTCGATTTTTTGGGCATTTAAAGTAATATCATGTTGAGCGATGATTGCCCCTTCATTGGTGATCGCATTTTGACTATTTAATTTAATATTTTGTTTACTGTAGATCTGACGGCGATTAGTGATATCTTGCTGACTGTTTAAGGTGATATCTTTCTGCGCTTGTAATGTACCGGTATTAATAATTTTTCCGTCTGCACGAATCACGATATTATCTGAGCTTGCGCCAAGTTCGCCGGCATTGTGTACCCCAACGCCTTTTTCGGTACCAATCATGTTGATTTGACCGGCATACATGCCGCCAAATTGTGAAACATCGATCGATACTTCGGGTTTATCTTCGGTATGAGTACCGTCTAACGCAGTAACGTTTTTGGTATCACGGCTGACTTGATTTTTACCGGTGATAACATTGGCTTCATTTGCCCATACCGCAGCATTAATCGATACTGAGCGGGCAATTAAATCGGTATAGCTTTGCGTTGAGCTATCGAGCCCTTTGCCGGTGACATTAATATGTCCTTGTTCAACCCGGTAACCGGTTAATTCACCATTATCGAGAGTCGGGGTACCGGTGGTTAAGGTGCCTCGATTAGCGTTAATAAAGCCACAACCATGACAGGTAATACCCGAAGGGTTAGCGATAATCACTTGCGCTTTTTGGCCGGCAACTTCAATCACGCCATTTAGTTGGCTTGGATTACGTGAATTGACTTCATTTAAGATAATTTTAGCCGGACCGGTTGTTTTTAAGTTTTCATTACCTTGAACATAACCGCCAATCTGGGTTTGATTGATTTTGCTGCTGTTGTTTAAAATTACCCCTTGCTGTGAGACATCAAATTGGGTGTATTTATTGTGTGAAAGACCTTTATTATTCGGCGTTTGTATATTAATTTGGGTGACACCATTAGCCGCCGAGATCACTTGCGGTTGCTGATTTTTATTTGCCTGATTATCAACAACAATATTATTACCATAGGCTGGTGAGATGATGGATACAAAGCCTAACGAGATAGATACGAATAAGCTTATCGGTTGCAATGCAAATAAACAGGATTTGAATAATGATTGTTTATCTTCTTTATTGGCTTTTTCATGACCATTAGGCGTTTTAGCAATATCGGCGACAACCATTTGGATACCGCGTTTTTTATTAAAAATGACTCGATATAGGTGCTTATTCATTTTTTAATTCCTTCATTCCATTCTGTTTATTACTTATTTCCATGTATAACTGGTCGGGTATACGATGTGTAATTCACGCAATACTCAGTTAATAATTCCAATTGATATTAAAGCCTAACGTCAATGGATTGGTTTTAAATCCTTTCGGTTTGCGAATTGGCTTACCGGCAAAGACGTCATAATAGAATCCATAATTATTGCCCCGCACACCAACTACGCCACCGGTTAAATGCCGGCCAAGCAGGTACTCACTTTTGGTACCGGATACTTCACCGGTATCAATACCCAGATAAGGCTCGTGATTAAACGGTGCCTGCCAGGCAAACTCATTACGTAAATACCAGCCTCGATCGGCTTTCAAGGTAAGCTCGCCATCAAAACCGCGTACACTCCAACGTCCGCCGATTGAAAACTGTTCGGGTGAGGTTAAATCCCCGCCTCGGGTATATTGCCCTTGATAATCTAATCGATAGCGAAACGGTTGCTCAGCCAAACTAAATGGGACATTGGCTGAAAAGTTAACTAAAAAGATCTCTGACAGGGGACTGCCGCTATTTTCCGGGCTTTTTTCTTCCGGCGCTTTTTTAGCATTAAACCAACGTACGCCTTTTTGGTAAGTTATACCCGCATCTAACGTGATATCTTTAATATAATGTCGATGCTGTAAACCCAATTGCCAATGTGTGGTTTTGCGCTGTTGAACTTCAAGCTCCGTATTATTGATATAGTTATGCGATT
>NZ_JAFNNZ010000035.1:0-2012 GCF_026536565.1 Gilliamella sp. B2923
GTCAGGACCAGCTCAAGGCCAACTTAACTGAACTGGCCCAAAGTGGCATCTTAGCTTATGCGCAAGAAGGCATTGCATTAACCAGCCCGGAAAACATTCAGCTATCAACCGGTAACAGCGTGAGTATCACGGCGGAAAACCAAACTGACATTACGGCATTAAAAAACATCACGGTATCATCGGGAGAAGCGATAGGGCTATTTGCCCACAAATCAGGGATGAAGGTCTTTGCCAATCAAGGGGATATCAACCTGCAAGCCCAAAATGCCAACCTGAATATGGCCGCAAAACAAGATATCAACATTGACAGTGTTGACGGCAAACTGACCATTACCGCCAGCAAAGAGCTAACCCTAATCTGTGGCGGCTCGTATATCAAAATCAGCAGTAAAGGCATAGAGCTAGGCACACCAGATAACGTTAAGCTTAAATGTAATGTGATGCAAAAGATGGGGCCGGCGAGTATAGATACCGACAAATTAAAATTCATATCCAGTGATATTGATGTAGCAATCATGCGATTTATCAATACTGAACTCATCAATTTTTCAGGCTAAAGGAATAAATAATGGCTTTAACACCAATAAAAAAATGGAAATACCCGATAGTTGTCAACGAAAAAAATCAATCCGGCACTAACCGTTATCATGAAGCATTAATGTTAGCGCAAACCGGTTTTTATCCTGTGAGCGTTAATAAACTTGTGCATGGTGGTATTCATTTTGATGCAAATGTTCTTGGTAATTTAGGCGTTGTTGTTGATAAACCAAGTAAAGTACACTGTATAGCCGATGGTGAAGTCATTGCTTATCGGGTGAATGACAATTATCAAAAACTTGACTATGGCGATAAGGTTGGATTTTACTCAACCAGCTTTGTCTTGGTTCGCCATCTACTTGAAATGGAACGTATTGAAGAAGCAACCCCGGCAACAACTCCGACAACAACAGAAGGTCAGGCATCAACCGAAGCAGATGCAAATAACTCAACTGAAAATTCAACAGCGCCGGCAGCCAATGCATTGCCGTTGTCAAATACTGCACCGGCTACTACAACACCGGCAACGACTGAGTCAACGACCACTCAGACAACAAGCACGGATACCAATACGCCAACTACCCCAACGACAACAGGTGAATCATCAACAGTAAGCACTCCGCCTGCCACAGAGACGGCTAAACCCAAACAGCCCGGTCATCAACTTTATTTTTATAGTTTATATATGCATTTGGCTGATACAAAATTTTACGATGATAACCCAACAGAGCCAGCTCCGGCATTTTGGGAGCAAGATATTTACCGGGTCATTGATAAAGGTTTAGATTTTGTTGAAGGATTAAATATTCGAAAATCGCCTGACTCAAAAAAAGGCGAGATTCTTGCTGTATTACAAGCCGGCACCAAAGTAGAATTGCATCTTGATTTACATACCGAAAATTATAAATGGTATGCTGTCAAATCATTTACTGAGGGATATTCATCAATCCCGCCATTAACCCCTTATAAACATGAAGGAAAAGAAATTCTGGGTTGGGTTTTTAATCACACTAAAATTCAATTGACTGAATCGGTATTTGATATAAAAGGTAAAGATAGTAAATTAGCCAAATCAAAAGGACTAAGAGTAAGGGATGAAAGTAAGAAAAATATACTTTCTATGTTACCAAAGGGTACCCAAATAAAAATAAGCGGTACGAAAAAACCTAAAACTTTTGTTGAATTAGCTGAGATAGTCCGTGATGGAAAACCAACCATACCGTTGCAAGAGCGAAAAAAAATGGTTTGGTACGATAGTCTTGAAAATGTCATCCGGGGCAAAAAATACAATGAGGTAGTGGTATTAGATAAACCGTATCCAATCAAAGCCGGTGATTTAGTGGGGCATATTGGCCATAATCAAAATAAAGGCATCAGCAAACAAAAAGATAAAGACGGTAATTATATAGAGATGGCGACTTTACCGCTAAAAACAGGTTTAACAGCAAGTCAATATAAACCAAGTTTACACGTGG
>NZ_JAFNNZ010000036.1:0-1984 GCF_026536565.1 Gilliamella sp. B2923
TAGTCTCCCACCTATCCTACACATTAAGGCTCAATGTTCACTGTCAAGCTATAGTAAAGGTTCACGGGGTCTTTCCGTCTTGCCACGGGTACACCGCATCTTCACGGCAATTTCAATTTCACTGAGTCTCGGGTGGAGACAGCCTGGCCATCATTACGCCATTCGTGCAGGTCGGAACTTACCCGACAAGGAATTTCGCTACCTTAGGACCGTTATAGTTACGGCCGCCGTTTACTGGGGCTTCGATCAAGAGCTTCTGCTTACGCATAACCCCATCAATTAACCTTCCAGCACCGGGCAGGCGTCACACCGTATACGTCCACTTTCGTGTTTGCACAGTGCTGTGTTTTTATTAAACAGTTGCAGCCAGCTGGTATCTTCGACTGATTTCACCTACATCCGCATGGGATTTCAATTACCGTCAGCGTGCCTTCTCCCGAAGTTACGGCACCATTTTGCCTAGTTCCTTCACCCGAGTTCTCTCAAGCGCCTGAGTATTCTCTACCTGACCACCTGTGTCGGTTTCGGGTACGATTAACTGTAACCTGAAGCTTAGAGGATTTTCCTGGAAGCAGGGCATCAATTACTTCACTACCTTAGTAGCTCGTCATCACGCCTCAGGGTCTCAGTGACCGGATTTGCCTAATCACACCCCTACACGCTTAACCCACCATCCAATAGGTGGTAAACCTAGCCTTCTTCGTCCCCCCATCGCAGTTACAGCCAGTACGGGAATATTAACCCGTTTCCCATCAGATACGCCCTTCGGCCTCTCCTTAGGGGTCGACTCACCCTGCCCCGATTAACGTTGGACAGGAACCCTTGGTCTTCCGGCGAGCGGGCTTTTCACCCGCTTTATCGTTACTTATGTCAGCATTCGCACTTCTGATACCTCCAGCATGCCTCACAACACACCTTCTACGGCTTACAGAACGCTCCCCTACCCAATACACTTACGTGCACTGCCGCAGCTTCGGTGCATAGTTTTAGCCCCGTTACATCTTCCGCGCAGGCCGACTCGACTAGTGAGCTATTACGCTTTCTTTAAATGATGGCTGCTTCTAAGCCAACATCCTAGCTGTCTAAGCCTTCCCACTTCGTTTCCCACTTAACTATGACTTCGGGACCTTAGCTGGCGGTCTGGGTTGTTTCCCTCTTCACGACGAACGTTAGCACCCGCCGTGTGTCTCCCATGATTAAACTTGTCAGTATTCGGAGTTTGCATCGGGTTGGTAAGCCGGGATGGCCCCCTAGCCGAAACAGTGCTCTACCCCCAACAGTTACTCATGAGGCGCTACCTAAATAGCTTTCGGGGAGAACCAGCTATCTCCCGGTTTGATTGGCCTTTCACCCCCAGCCACAGGTCATCCGCTAATTTTTCAACATTAGTCGGTTCGGTCCTCCAGTTAGTGTTAACCAACCTTCAACCTGCCCATGGCTAGATCACCGGGTTTCGGGTCTATACCCTGCAACTTTTCGCACAGTTAATACTCGGTTTCCCTTCGGCTCCCCTATTCGGTTAACCTTGCTACAGAATATAAGTCGCTGACCCATTATACAAAAGGTACGCAGTCACACATACCCAACGGTACATGCTCCCACTGATTGTACGTACACGGTTTCAGGGTCTATTTCACTCCCCTCCCGGGGTTCTTTTCGCCTTTCCCTCACGGTACTGGTTCACTATCGGTCAATCAGGAGTATTTAGCCTTGGAGGATGGTCCCCCCATCTTCAGACAGGATATCACGTGTCCCGCCCTACTCTATAAGCTTCCACATAATGCATTTTCATGTACGGGACTTTCACCCTCTGTCGTGCGACTTTCCAGACGCTTCCACTAATACATTATGCTACCCGCTTGGGCTCCTCCCATTTCGCTCGCCGCTACTTTGGGAATCTCGGTTGATTTCTTTTCCTCGGGGTACTTAGATGTTTCAGTTCTCCCGGTTCGCCTCATCTGACTATGTATTCATCAGATGATAG